>JANPGD010000058.1:0-3034 GCA_031423845.1 Hyphomicrobiales bacterium
CGCAATCTTGTGGAGCGCTTCTTCAATCACATCAAACACTTCCGTGGTATCGCGACGCGCTACGAGAAAACTGCCAGAAACTTTCTCGCAGGCGTTCATCTCGTCTGCGCACTGGCGTGGCTTAAATGAGGACACGCCCTATTATTGAAATCAATATTAATACACGAAAATCGATTTTCATTTTTCGATTACCTTCAAAGATTTCTTCAAATACACATCTTATTACGGCGACAGTGCATTCAATTATTGTCCTGCTCAGGCATCTGCCAGCGCTTCAAACCCAAATGTTCCTCAAAACTCGCAAAATCCCGATCTGCATGGAGCAGCGGCACTTCATTCTCAATGCACCATGTGGCAATCATCAAATCAACTGTGCCTCGGATTGTGATGCCTTTGGTGCGCAGCCACCTGTAATGTGCGGCAGCTTTTACTGCCATTTCTTTTCCGCCAGCTCGAACGATTTGGAAATTTTCAAACTCTTGGATAATTGCTCTAAATATCTTTGTGTGGGGCAATCCTCGTAAAACCTCTACCAACACAAGATCCGGCACCAATATGACGTGGTTTTGAATCGCCTCCTTCATCAGTGTTTTTGTAGCGGAGACATCCGCGCGATACATTGCAATCCATGCACTGCTATCGGCAACAAGTGTTAGTCCTTGCGCCATGCGTCAATATCCCAATCGCCCTCAATTTTTCCGACAAACTTTAACATTCCGTGCTGTTTATTGCGGCGGACAATATCTTCCAGCGCAATGACCACCGCTTCTTTCTTCGTCTTTGATTTGGTGAACTTCATAGCCTCGGCCATTAATTTGTCATCAATATCAATGTTGGTGCGCATGAGAACCTCGTGTGTATGAATTTCAAGATTATACACATTGCTAGGCCCCACGGCAATAAACAAAAAAGGCCCAGATCACTCTGGGCCTTTTCGTTTAACTTATCGCTCTCACTCTGCCGCTGAGGGCAGAGCGTCTTTTTGTTGTTCTTCGATGATCAGCTTGTCGCGCTTGTCGGCAATCTGCCTGAAGCGGGCCAACATGCCGCCGGTACCGGCGGGGATCAGGCGGCCCACGATCACGTTTTCTTTGAGACCATCGAGTGTGTCGATCTTGCCTTGGGTGGCAGCATCGGTGAGCACGCGGGTGGTTTCTTGGAACGACGCGGCTGAAATGAAGCTGCGCGTTTGCAAGCTGGCCTTGGTGATGCCGAGCAGAACGGGTTGACCCGATGCTGGCTTCAAGCCTTCCGCAATCAGCTTGGCGTTTTCACGGTCAAGCTCTTCACGGTCCAGCTGTTCGCCAACCAACAATGTTGATTCACCATTGTCAGTGATTTCAACCTTTTGCAGCATTTGGCGCACAATCACTTCAATGTGCTTGTCGTTGATGCCCACACCTTGCAGGCGGTAAACTTCCTGAATTTCGTTCACAAGGAACGCAGCAAGTTCTTCCACACCCTTGATCGCGAGAATATCATGTGGAGCGGGGTTGCCGTCCATGAGATATTCACCCTTTTCAATGAAGTCACCTTCCTGAACTGGCAAATGCTTGCCCTTCGGGATCAGATATTCAACGGCTTCGGCACTGTCCTCTTGCGGCACAATGCGAACGCGGCGCTTGTTCTTATAGTCGCGTCCAAATTCTACGCGGCCAGAGATTTCAGCGATGATGGCGCAATCTTTCGGACGGCGCGCTTCAAACAACTCGGCAACACGGGGCAGACCGCCCGTGATGTCACGTGTCTTGGCGCTTTCCAGCGGGTTACGCGCAAGCACATCGCCTGCGCCCACTTTGGAGCCGGGTTCAACCGAGAGAATGGCATCAACCGAGAGCAAGTAACGGGCTTCGCCGCCACGGGCCAACTTCTTCACTTCGCCATTGGCATCTTTGATGACAATAGCGGGCTTCAAGTTGGTGCCGCGTTGGTTGGTGCGCCAGTCAATGATCACACGGTTGGTGATGCCTGTTGCTTCGTCGGTGACTTCGTTCACGGATACACCGTCAACCACGTCTTCAAACGCTACAATACCATCAACTTCGGTGAGGGCTGGACGGGTGAATGGATCCCATTCAGCAATACGCACACCGCGCTTCACACTGTCTCCCGTGTTCACGAGCAACTTGGAACCGTAGATCACCTTGTGGGTGGCGCGGTCATTGCCCTTGGCATCCTTGATCACGATCGAAGTGTTACGGCCCATAACAACGAGCTTGCCGTTGGTGTCAGTGGCCACATTCGGGTTACGGATTTCGACCGTGCCTTCTTGTGCTGATTCAACGTAAGACTCATCGAGCACCTGTGCCGCACCACCGATGTGGAACGTGCGCATGGTGAGCTGGGTGCCGGGTTCGCCGATGGACTGAGCAGCGATAACGCCAACAGCTTCACCCATGTTAATGGGCGTGCCACGGGCCAAATCGCGGCCATAGCATTTGCCACACACGCCGAACTTGGTTTCACAGGTGAGCACGGAACGAATGCGCACTTCTGTGATGCCAGCTTTTTCGATCTTCTCAACATTGGCTTCGAGGATTTCAAGACCCGCTTTGGCAAGAACTTCGCCTGTTGCTGGATCGGTGATGTCCTCAGCTGCGGTCCGTCCGAGAATACGGATGCCAATGGCTACAATCACTTCGCCCGAGTCAATAATTGGGCGCGTGGTGATGTAGTTCTTGGTTCCGCAATCCTCTTCCGAGATAATCGCATCTTGCGCTACGTCCACGAGACGGCGGGTAAGATAGCCAGAGTTGGCTGTCTTGAGCGCTGTGTCAGCGAGGCCCTTACGGGCACCGTGGGTGGAGTTGAAGTATTCGAGAACCGAGAGGCCTTCTTTGAAGTTCGAGATGATCGGTGTTTCGATGATTTCGCCCGAAGGCTTGGCCATCAAACCGCGCATACCGGCAAGCTGCTTCATTTGCGTCGGGGAGCCACGCGCTCCAGAATGCGACATCATGTAGATCGAATTGATCTCTTTGACGCGCTTGCTGACCGGGTCGATCTTTTGCGCCGAAATTTCGCGCATCATTTC
>JANPGD010000059.1:0-2052 GCA_031423845.1 Hyphomicrobiales bacterium
TTACTAACCCAACCCAATCCCCAAGCGGCGAGGGCCTCCTCGCCTGCTTATCTATAACTTGCTCAAATCTTAACGATTTGTACAGAGTTTCGTTGAACAGAGTGGTGGAAAACCTCGCAGAGCGCAGTGTTTGTCCGTGGTCTGATCAATTCATTTGCAAAATTTCAATTTAACTCATGCACTTGTTGCAAGTGCACAGTAAAATTGAAGTTGTTCGACCCTGCCTAAATCGGTTTGGTGCTGGCAATTGTGGCTGTATTTCAAGCAGCATGACATTGCAAAATTTGACAAGAGCCGATTCGCAGACGATGAACTGGGTCATCACAGGGGAAACATTAAATGAAATACTTGCACACCATGATCCGCGTTTCTGATCTCGACAAGTCACTCGATTTCTTCACACGCATTTTGGGTTTTGTTGAAACCCGCCGCACCGTGAGCGAAAAAGGCCGCTTCACTTTGGTGTTTGTGGCTTGCCTTGAGAACCCAGAGGTTCCAGTAGAACTCACTTATAACTGGGATCCTGAGGTTTACACAGGCGGCCGCAGCTTTGGCCATCTCGCCTATCAAGTTTCCAACATCTACGAGTATTGCGAAATGTTGATAAAGAATGGTGTGGTGATCAACCGCCCGCCGCGCGAAGGCCGCATGGCCTTTATTAAAACGCCGGACGGAATCTCGATTGAAGTACTACAAGCCAACGATGCTTATCTGCCGGTGCAAGAGCCTTGGGCTTCCATGCCTAATATCGGCACTTGGTAGGTCCTAGGTATGAGTCACGGCATTAACTGCCCACCGTTCACTTCTATAATCTGCCCCGTCACATAAGCCGAGGCTTTTTCGCTGGCCAGAAACAAGAATGTGCCAGTACAATCATCAGCCAAGCCTAAGCGCTGCATGGGAATTGATTTGGCAACAGCAGCCCGTTTTTCCGCCGTGGAAAAACGATCATGAAACGTCGTATGAATGGTGCCGGGAGACACGCAATTCACCCTGATATTATAATCTACTAATTCGCGCGCGATAGTTTTGGTGAAGGCGGAGACGAAACCTTTTGCGCCGGCATAAACACTGGCCCCAGGGCTGCCACCATTGCGCGCCGCAATTGACGTGACATTGATTATATTGCCCGATTTTTGCGCCTTCATATGGTCGGCAGCAATGCGGCAGCAGTGAATGAGTTGTCGGCAGTTGAGATCAAACACTTTATCGATAAACTCATCATCTAAGGCATCAAGATTGGTGCGCGCTACAAGACTCCCGGCATTGTTCACCAAAATATCTATGCGAACAAACTCTTTGAGCGCTGCATCCATAAGTTTTTGCGGAGCCCCTGTTTCGGTGAGGTCGAGCTTCATGGTTTTGATGCCTGAAGCTTCGATGGCCTTCAACTCATCACCACCACCGAAATATTGCGCAAAAACTTTTGCTCCAGCTGCAGCAAACCCGAGTGACGCTGCACCACCAATACCAGTAACGCCGCCAGTGACGACGACGACCTTATTTTTCAAATCTGCAAACATGGGGAACCTCGAAAGAGGAAAATGGTGCGCCCTACGGGAGTCGAACCCGTCTTTACAACGTGAAAGGCTGTCGTCCTAACCGATAGACGAAGGGCGCACTGTGCGGCGGTCTATATTCAGGTTTTGCAGCGATTGCAAGTCCTAGCGAATAATTGCTGCATCTTCGATTTGAAGGCTTGGAACGCGCTTGGTGCCCCACTCATCCACCACCAATTTTCCAGCAATATGGATGGGGTGATTGCGCTCAGACAGCAGCAATTCGCCAAGTTCGGTACCCAAAGCGCGAAAGGCAATGGCCTTTAGCTTTGTGCCATCGCTGGCCACCAAAGTGCAGCGCACATGGTCAGTTCCCGCCCGGTCGGCATAGACAACCCTGTGCGAAGGAAACACAAACATCGGCGATGGGTTGCCCGCACCATAGGGACCGGCCTGTTCCAGCAATTCAATCAAATCCAGCGAGGCCGAGGTCGCCGTCACGGCGCCATCAACTGGCAAATGATTCTCGCGCGCCACCGCTACCTCTTCGGAC
>JANPGD010000060.1:0-17133 GCA_031423845.1 Hyphomicrobiales bacterium
GCAATCTTGTGGAGCGCTTCTTCAATCACATCAAACACTTCCGTGGTATCGCGACGCGCTACGAGAAAACTGCCAGAAACTTTCTCGCAGGCGTTCATCTCGTCTGCGCACTGGCGTGGCTTAAATGAGGACACGCCCTAAGACTCGCTCAATGGTGAATATTGAAAAGCGTCGTGTCCTCTCGCATTGAAATATATTCAACTCGCAAACCAAAATTGTAAAATTCCTTCACGCCCCCGCCTGCACCTTCATATCTCCCTTATCAATCCCTGCCACCTGCACCGGCTTCTTCATTGCGTCCCGTCTAAAAGGCTCGCCCAGTTCTTGATTGAGCATCGCTTCGATCAGCGTGGTTTTGCCGTGGTTCATTTGATTGTCGATGGCTTTGTGGAGGGCGGCAGTGAGTTCATCCATGGTGCGGGCTACGATGCCCTCCAAGCCACAGGCCCTCGCAATGCCTGCATAAGACACTTGCTCATCTAACTCGGTGCCCACGAAATTATCGTCATACCACAAAGTGCTGTTGCGCTTTTCGGCACCCCATTGATAATTGCGGAAAACAATCTGCGTGATCGCTGGCCATTCTTTGCGGCCGATGGCGGTCAACTCAGTGACAGCAATGCCAAAAGCACCATCACCTGAGAAGCCCACCACAGGCACAGTGGGGCAGGCAATCTTTGCGCCAACAATCGATGGCAATCCATAGCCACAGGGGCCGAACAAGCCGGGAGCCAGATACTTGCGACCCTCATCAAAACTTGGATAGGCATTGCCGATGGCGCAATTGTTGCCAATGTCGGAGGAGATAATCGCCTCACGTGGCAGGGCGGCTTGAATAGCGCGCCATGCCATGCGCGGGGACATCCATTTGGGTTTGGCGGTGCGCGCGCGTTCATTCCATGTGGTGCCGGGATCATCATTCTCGTGATCCATCGATGACAGCTGCTGCGCCCAACGTGATTTTGTTGTGGCGATTAAATCTTTACGTTCTTTGCGGCCAGCATCTCCAGCGGATGACGCAAGCTTCGCCAAAATTGCTGTGGCCACTTTCTTGGCATCGCCCACAATGCCAACCGCCACGCGCTTAGTAAGGCCAATACGAGCGGGGTTGATATCAACTTGAATAATCTTTGCAGTCTTTGGCCAATAATCCAATCCGTACCCTGGCAAAGTGGAAAACGGATTGAGCCTTGTGCCCAAAGCCAAAACCACATCGGCTTGTTGAATAAGTTCCATCGCAGCTTTGGAACCGTTATAGCCCAGCGGGCCTGCGAACAGCGGATGGGTTCCGGGAAACGCATCATTATGTTGATAGCCCACACACACTGGGCAATCGAGTTTTTCAGCCAAAGCTTTGGAAGCAGGAATGGCGCCGCCAATCACAACACCAGCACCATTGAGGATCACCGGAAATTTCGCACTCGACAATAATGCAGCCGCTACCGCAATCGCATCTTCTCCACCCGCAGGGCGTTCAAAATCCACAATCGCCGGTAAATCTATATCAATCACTTGCGTAAAATAATCGCGCGGCATGTTAATTTGCGCAGGGGCTGAATGGCGCTTGGCATTCATAATCACGCGGTTCAAAACTTCGGCCACGCGTGAGGCATTGCGCACTTCTTCTTGGTAACACACCATGTCCTTGAACAGCGCCATCTGCTCCACTTCTTGGAAGCCACCCTGCCCTATGGTTTTATTTGCGGCTTGTGGCGTGACCAGCAGCAGCGGCGTGTGGTTCCAATATGCGGTTTTCACCGGCGTTACAAAATTGGTAATGCCCGGGCCATTTTGGGCAATCATCATGCTCATTTTGCCAGATGCGCGGGTGAAGCCGTCAGCCATCATGCCGCCGGAACCTTCATGCGCGCAGTCCCAAAACTTAATTCCTGCTTTGGGGAAAATATCTGAAATCGGCATGAACGCTGAACCGATAATGCCAAAGGCATGTTCAATGCCATGCATTTGCAGAACTTTTACAAAGGCTTCTTCGGTGGTCATTTTCATGGGGGCTGCTCCGTTTGCATATGTTCTATCGCAGCGCGCAAAAGCGGCCTAGTGCCAGATTGCGGGCTATGCTAGTCAACCATTCACGTCTTGGTAGCTCAGCAGGATAGAGCACCGGTTTCCTAAACCGGGGGTCAGGGGTTCGATTCCCTTCCAGGACGCCATTCACCTGCTTTCACATTTATGTGTGGGGGCTGGAAACTGAGAGCGGATGCGCCCATCTCTGACCAGTCAGAAGAAGAGGGGAAAATGAAAACCTACACAAAAACCAAAGACGCCGTGGCTGCTTTAACGCCAGAGCAATTTCGTGTGACGCAAAATAGCGGCACCGAGAGGCCGGGCACAGGCGAATATCTCGATAATCATGACGTTGGCATTTATGTAGATATAGTTTCAGGCGAGCCTTTATTTGCCTCATCGGATAAATTTGAATCAGGCTGCGGCTGGCCCAGCTTCACCAAGCCTATCGACCATGAGCATGTGAATGAACTTCGTGACACCACGCATGGCATGGTGCGCGTTGAAGTGCGTTCCACCCATGGCGACAGCCATTTGGGTCATGTGTTTAATGATGGCCCGCGCGACAAGGGCGGCCTGCGTTATTGCATCAATTCAGCGAGCTTGCGCTTTGTGCCGAAGGACGAAATGGCAGCGCAAGGTTATGGCGATTATATAGATCAAGTGGAGGATTTATAATGACGACACAAAAAGCAATTTTGGCTGGCGGCTGCTTCTGGGGCATGCAGGATTTAATCCGCAAAATGCCTGGTATCGTTTCAACACGCGTGGGTTACACAGGCGGCGATGTGAAGAACGCTACCTATCGCAATCACGGCACCCATGCTGAAGGCATTGAAGTGACTTATGATCCGACGATTATGAGCTATCGCAAGCTGTTGGAATTTTTTTTCCAAATCCATGATCCGAGCACCAAGAACCGCCAAGGCAATGACCAAGGCACGGCTTATCGCTCCGGCATTTATTATGTCGATGAAGCGCAGCGCTTGGAAGCGATCAACACCATTGCCGATGTCGATGCCAGCGGGATCTGGCCCGGCAAAGTGATGACTGAGCTTGCTCCCGCCGGAGATTTCTGGCTGGCAGAGCCCGAGCATCAAAATTATTTGGAAAAATTTCCAAATGGCTACACCTGCCACTTCGCAAGGCCAAACTGGGTGCTGCCAAAGCGGGCTACTGCGGCCTAATCGATGGGCGGCAGTTGCGGTGTGTTCAGCCCTTCAAATGGATCTGCCCATGCCGCAATTGCTTCGAGGCTTTTGTTCCAGCGATCAATGTTGGGGTAGTCCGCCAAAGGCAGGCGCGCTACATCATTGAAGGGCAGAAAAGTTGCCATGCGGAAATCGGCATAGCTCAGGCCACTATTCAGCAGAAAATCGCGGCCCTTTAAATGTGCATCAAGCTGAGCGGCACTGGAATGGAAAAGTTTCAGGCCGGCGCTCACTTTGGATTGATCCACCGGCCCGGGGTGATAGCGCTGCTTGGTGCCCACTTCAAAATGCACCATATCGCAGCCATGAACAAAGCTGGGCTTGCCCCAGCTGATCCAGCGGATCATGTCAGGCATATCAGAATCCATGCGCCAGAAATTTGAACCCACCATCATGGATAAGCGGCAAGCAATCGCATCAGCCTCCCACAGCGGCGTGCCATCTTCCACTAAAATTGGAATGAGCAGCGAGGGGTTTAATGCGCGAAACTTTTTCCTTTGCGCCGGATCAAAAGGCGAAGCCCATTCAAGCGTAACCGGAGCCTTCAAATGCCGCGCCACAGCAAGAGCAAGGCGTGGGTTGGGATTGCGCGAATAATAAAGGATGCTCATGGGTGATTTCCTGAATCGGTTTTGTCAGTTCTATCAACTCAAACCAAAAACGCAAACGGCCCACTCCCTTATATCGTCATTCCGTCCACGCCTCTGGGAAGGCAAGCAGGGTAGTACCGAAGCGAACGGTTGCGCAGCAAGTATACACTTCAGGTAATCTATTGCTATATTTCATCTTCAGAACTAGTAAAGCAAGGGCTCTTGAGGGAGCTTAGTGCAGGGCGGGCATTGCAGATCTATGACTAAGCAAAAGCAATTGGGCATTATCGATTTGTTCAGTGGCGTGGGTGGCCTAAGCTTGGGGGCGGCCCGTGCTGGGTTCAATGTTTGCTGCTCAGTTGAACTTGATCCTCATGCTGCTGCGGGTCATCGGCGTAATTTCTTGAAAACTAAACATCTTGAAGATGATGTAACAAAGCTGACCGGACAGGGCTTGAGGGATTTACTCGCTATGCCCAACGGCCAGCTTGCGGGAATAATAGGTGGGCCACCCTGCCAAGGCTTCAGTGCCATTGGTAGGAATGATGCATCTGACCCCCGCAATGATCTTTTTGGTGATTTTTTCCGTGTTGTTTCGCAAGCAAGACCCAAATTCTTTCTTGCAGAAAACGTTCCTGGGATTCTCAGTGAAAGATATGATGATATAAGAGAAAAGGCGCTTTCAGCTGTCAATAATCATTATGAACTGTTGCCCCCTATAAAAGTCTGCGCACGTGACTATGGTGCACCAACGACACGTACACGCGTGTTTTTTATAGGCTATCTCAAAGATGAAATGAACGCTTTGTCTGTAGAAGACTTTAGACCTGCAGAAAACACTAGGCAAATTAAAGTGCGCGATGCACTAAAGGGGTTGCCAACAAAAATAAATCCAAATTGGCAGTTGGAACATGATGGCTGGAGAATAGCTCGATCTTACGGGGCAGGCTATTTTGAAGAGCGACTACATGGCTTCGTTCCTGATGGTGTTGGAAATGAGTTCGCTTTGAAAGTTCTAAAAGAAAAGAACAAGGCTTCAGGTTCCCTTGGCACAATTCATTCAAGCCAAGTTGAAAAGCGGTATGCGCAGACCAAGTTAGGTAAAAGCGATCCAATTTCAAAATCTCACAGGCTTGATCCAAATGGTTTCTGCCCTACCCTTCGTGCTGGCACCGGCAGCGAACGTGGAAGCTATCAAGCTGTAAGACCGTTACATCCTACAGAACCAAGAGTAATAACACCACGCGAAGCGGCGCGGCTTCAAGGGTTTCCAGACTGGTTTCAATTCGCGCCTTCGAAGTGGCATAGTTTCCGACAAATAGGAAATAGCGTTAGCCCAATTCTGGCAGAACAATTTTTGACTGTAATTCGAGAAGCAATAGATACTCGCAAATAGGAAGATGACGCATGGTAAAAACTGCAACCACGAACTACGAACCAGTTAACGCCTTCCCTGTAAAATCTTTCTTTGTTACCATGCTAACTCGTGACATAAAACTTGAGGACTCAATTCTCGATTTGCTCGACAACTGTGTCGACGGTATCCTACGCGGAAAGCCAAAGTTAAATTCAAAGAAACCGTATGACGGTTTTTTCGCTTCGATTGAATTTAAGAAAGATTCATTCACTATCCATGACAACTGTGGCGGCATACCATGGAGTGCTCACGAATACGCATTTCGAATGGGTAGATCGGCTGAAAGACCAAAAGATGTCAACGGAACCGTTGGGGCATATGGCATCGGTATGAAGCGAGCCATTTTTAAGTTGGGAAAGCAGTGTTTAATCTCAACGCAAAATAATGGTGATGGGTATGAGATTGAGATTGATCCAGATTGGATAGACTCCGAGGAGTGGAAAATTCCGGTCAAAAAAACCAAACAGGCTCGTGCAGAGGATGGTACGACCATTTATGTCACCGACCTTTATGAGAACATAAGGGAAAGGTTTGCTGGTTCGGCCAAAGCTTTCGAGTCGGATTTAGACTCGATGATTTCGGCTCAATACGCTTTTATCATCGAAAAAGGTTTAAAAATTAGCATTAACGGGCGCGCCGTTACGCCAAAGCCCACCAGACTACAGTACGATACTCGGACTACGGGCTTAAAGCCTTTCATTTATCAAACGTCGTTCGACGACATTGATATCTTTTTAACAGTTGGGTTTACTCGGCCAATTCCATCTGATGAAGATTCGGTATCGGATGAGGAATTGCAGTATTCGTCGCTAGATGCTGGATGGACGGTTCTCTGCAATGACCGCGCTGTTGTCTACTGTGATCGTAGTGAATTGACTGGCTGGGGAGACGCTGGAATTCCTAGATATCATACACAATTCATTGCGATTTCCGGCATTGTCGAGTTTAAAGCGAAAAGCGACTCTAGGAAACTACCTACAACGACAACCAAACGTGGAATTGATTCCAGTTCGATAGTCTATCTACGGGTCAAAAATAAAATGCGGGAAGGCATGAAAATTTTCATTGATTACACAAATCAATGGAAAGGTCGTAGCGAGGAAGCTAAGAAATATATTGAGAGCGGAAAGGCCCTGACATTTGAAGAAATTAAACTTGAGGCAAAGAAGACTATAACTCTACATGAAACAAAAAAATTTGCTTTGTTAGGTAAACAATACAGGCCTACTCTCCCGAGTCCAAAAGAAGCTGAAAAAAAACTTAGGCGCATTTCATTTACGAAGAATGTTGGTGATATTGAACTGGTTGCGAAGCATCTTCTTGGAGACGCGGAGGCGTTACCTTCAAGCGTAGGCGAGCGGTGTTTTGATCTGTATTTGTACTCAGCAAAATCATGAAACATCCACCATACCAACTTAAGGCGAACAAGGCCGTTGATCGGCTTTTGTTTGCTGAGTTACTGCGATGGTACAATGTTCCCCAAGCTTTGAAAAACTATACCTATTACAGCCTTGGTGGACCTTACCTAGAAGACTTCAAAGTATTTCATGAGTTTTTTCCGGAATTAAAAATGATTTGCATTGAAGAGGATAGCGAAACCTTCAAACGTCAAAAATTCCATTTACCTTGTCGGCATATTCGGTTGGTCAATAGCAAAGTTGAGAAATTCCTCTCTGATTATGATCCAAAAGACAAACCAAGTATTTTTTGGTTAGACAACACTGGATTAAGACAATCCCATTTCAAAGACTTTGCTTCACTGCTCAACAAGATTGTGGTCTCGAGTATTATAAAAATTACACTACAATGCGATTGGCTTACACATTTGGATGAACCAGGTGAAACAAAGAAACTAGATAAATTCAAAGCGCGATATGGGATATACTTACCAGCAGGTTTCGTTTCTATCCCGCAGTCATCCACTGATTTGGCGAAGTTGCTTCAAGATATGCTACAAATCGCTAGTGAACGAGTATTTGTGAGTTCTGGAAGAAAATTCCAACCGCTAAACTCATTCTACTATCAGGATGGTCTCGGGATGTTCACATTAACTGGCATTGTTTGTTCTTCTGATGAGACGGCCAAAGTCAAATCAAAATTTCAAAAACTGAACTTTTGTAATCTAGAATGGGAACCCCCCACTGAAATCGATGTTCCAACCTTGAGCACAAAGGAACGCTTTCTTTTGCAAAAGCACTTGCCCGGAGCAAAGTTAGCTGGTCGAAAGCTACAGAAGGTCATTGGTTATGAAATTGCGGACGGCGCACAAAAAAGTATTCAGCAGCTTCAGCAATATGCAGATTACTGTAGATACTACCCTCATTTTATCAGGGCAATTCCATAAAAAATGAAATAAAAAGGCTCCTTCAAAGGAGCCTTTTTAAATTCAGTTTAAAACCCAAACCTCAAGCAAACTTCTGGTTCAAGCTGCCGTCCTTATAGCGCTTGGCCATTTCGGCTACGGGGAGCACCTTCTTAATTTTAGAAGCTTGCCCTGCGGTGTTGAACTCGGCAAAGCGCTGCGTGCACAGCTTGGTCATGGCTTCCATGGCGGGCTTCAAATATTTGCGCGGATCAAATTCGGATGGGTCTTCAAACAGCACTTTGCGAATGGCACCCGTAAGCGCCATGCGGTTATCAGTGTCGATGTTGATCTTGCGCACGCCGTGCTTGATGCCGCGTTGGATTTCAGAAACTGGAACACCCCAAGTTGGTTTCATTTTGCCGCCGAACTTATTGATGATTTCCTGCAAATCTTCAGGCACTGAAGATGAGCCGTGCATGACAAGATGCGTGTTGGGCAGCTTCTTGTGAATTTCTTCGATCACATTCATGGCCAGCACCGCGCCATCAGGCTTGCGGCTGAATTTATATGCGCCATGCGATGTGCCCATGGCAATCGCTAGAGCGTCCACTTGGGTTTCTTTGACAAACTTCACAGCTTCATCAGGGTTGGTGAGAAGTTGATCATGGCTGAGAACGCCTTCTGCGCCGTGGCCATCTTCCTTGTCGCCCATGCCGGTTTCCAGTGAACCTAAAACGCCAAGTTCACCTTCCACTGAAATGCCGCCCAAATGCGCCATGTCTGTCACAGTCTTGGTCACGCCAACATTGTAAGCCCAATCAGCAGGGGTCTTGCCGTCCAACATCAGCGAGCCATCCATCATCACCGAGGTGAAGCCAGATTGAATAGCGGTCATGCAAGTGCCGGGTTCATTGCCGTGGTCCAAGTGAACGCACACGGGAATGTTAGGATAAATTTCAGTCACAGCATCCATCATGTGACGCAGCATAATGTCATTGGCATAAGAGCGCGCACCGCGTGAGGCTTGAATGATCACTGGCGCATCAGAAGCTGCAGCAGCCGACATAATGGCGAGCGCCTGTTCCATGTTGTTGATGTTGAACGCTGGCACACCATAATCATTTTCAGCGGCGTGATCGAGCAATTGGCGAAGGGTAATGCGGGCCATTTAGTTTGCGTCTCCTGCAAAGTTATGAAAGGTTCAATGAGGGAGCGGATAACGGATAATTTAACAGCGCACAACTTATTTTGAGGGGCGCACCTCATTCTTCCCTGTTTTCAACAATTAGGCTATCAAACACCATGACCAAATTCACCACCATCATCGAATCTCTGCCTATCACAATACCTTTTGTCGGGCCGGAGGCTTTGGCGCGGGCTTCAGGCAGTGCGGTTAAAGCGCGGCTTGGGGCCAATGAAAATATCTTTGGGCCTTCACCCCATGTGATTGAGGCGCTGCGTCACCATGCTGTGAATGCGTGGCAATATGGCGATCCGGAAGTTTATGATTTGAAACACGCGCTGGCTAAACATTTGGGCGTGGGCGCTGAAAACGTTACGGTGGGCGAAGGCATAGATGGCTTGCATGGCTTGACCGTGCGCATGTTTGTGGAAGTGGGCGACAAAGTTATAAGTTCGCTGGGAGCTTACCCAACATTTGGCGCGCATGTGAAAAGTTTTGGCGGAGATTTGATCACGGTTCCGTTTGCGGAAAACCATGAAGACATCGCGGCGCTGTTGAGCTTAGCAAAAACCGAGAAACCAAAACTGCTCTATCTCTGCAATCCTGATAACCCGATGGGAACGTGGTGGCCTGCAGCCGAAGTGCAAAATCTTATAGACAATATTCCAGATGAAACTTTGTTGGTGCTGGATGAGGCCTATCATGAATTTGCACCCGAAGGCACCACGCCGCCACTTGATGTGACACGTAAAAATGTGCTGCGCTTCCGCACCTTCTCAAAGGCCTACGGGTTGGCTGGAATGCGCGTGGGCTATGCCATTGGTCATGCCGATGTGATTTCCGGGTTTGAAAAAGTGCGCAACCATTTTGGCGTAACCCGGCTTTCACAAGCAGCGGCTGTTGCAGCATTGGCCGATCAAAACTGGATCGCCTTTATAAAATTCGAAATCAATAAATCACGCGATCGCATTTACCGCATCGCGCAGAAAAATGGCTTGAAGCCCATTCCATCCGCGACAAATTTTGTGACAATAGATTGCGGGAAAGATGGAACCCACTCCAAAACCATTGTCGATGGTCTTTTGCAGCATGGCCTCTTTATCCGAATGCCGGGAGTAGCTCCGCTCAACCGTTGTATTCGCATCAGTTGCGGCAAAGAAAAAGACCTCGACTTGTTAGCCGAGGTCTTGCCGAAAGTTTTGCAGGGTTTGGTTTAATTATTTCGCAGAAAGTTTAGCAGCGATTTGGGCAACATGCTTGCCTTGGAATGTTGCTGCTTCCAACTCTTGCTTGGATGGCATGCGGCTGCCATCGCCACCAGCCATTGTTCCCGCACCGTATGGTGAACCACCGCGAATTTCATCAACACCCATTTGGCCTTGATAAGCATAAGGCAGACCCACGATAACCATGCCGTGATGCAAAAGTGCCGTGTGGAATGAAAGGATCGAAGCTTCCTGTCCACCATGTTGTGTGGCAGATGCAGTGAACACCGAACCCACTTTGCCAACCAATGCACCCTTCATCCAAAGGCCACCGGTTTGATCCAAGAAATGTTTCATCGGTGAAGCCATCATGCCATAACGCGTGGACGAACCAAAAATAACCGCGTCGTAATTTTCCAAATCTTCTGGTTTTGCAACGGTCGCTTTTTGTTCAGCCTTATAATGCATCGCTTTTGCAGTTTCAGGGTTCGTAATATCCGGCACGCGCATCACATCAACAGTGGCACCACCTTCTTTGGCACCTTCAGCAGCGGCATAAGCCATAGCTTCAACATGGCCCCAAGACGAGTAATAGAGAACGAGAACTTTAGTCATTAGATAGTTTTCCTTTGTTAGATTGTTGCTTGATTGAGTAATTCATTAAGGTCGAGGCGGGCGTTGTTCATGGCCAAGGTGCCATCGGGATTGCGCGGCCATGCCCCTGCCGTTTTATCCCAATAAAGTTCCACGCCATTTTGGTCGGGGTCGCGCAGATACAGCGCGTCGGAAACGCCGTGGTCCGCTGCGCCATCAAGCTCTAATCCTGCTTCGAGGACTCGTTTGAATGCGTTGGCGAGATCACTGCGCGTGGGATACAATATTGCCGTGTGGTAAAGGCCGGTGGTGCCAGGTGCAGGCGGTGAGCCACCTTTGCTTTCCCATGTGTTGAGTCCAATATGATGATGGTAGCCGCCAGCAGAAATAAAAGCCGCTTGTTCGCCAAATTTCTGCTGCAGTTCAAATCCTAGAACACCACAATAAAAGCCTAGCGCGCGCGAAAGGTCGGCCACCTTTAAATGGACATGTCCAATTGTGGTTCCGGCTGGAACGATATATGGGGTGTCTGTCACGGCAGCTCCTAATGTAACTATTGATGTTACGTTATTTAGGAAAATTGGATCACCAATTCAAGGGATTATTTTGATCATGTGGATAGTGCATCACTCATGGCTTGTGTTCTGCCGTTGAAACGCGGAAAAACGAACAAAGTTCCGGAGGATCATTCCATGACTACCCATCCCAAATATGTGGCGCCTGCCAACTTGACCATCGTGGATCACCCTTTGGTGCTGCATAAGCTGACATTGATGCGGGATAAAAACACACCGACCACGGTTTTCAGACAATTGTTACGCGAAATCAGCCTGTTGCTGGCTTATGAAGTGTCGCGCGATTTGCCGATGACGACGCAGCATATTGAAACCCCAGTTGGCCCCATGGAAGCGCCCATTATCAAAGGCAAGAAGCTGGTGATTGTTTCAGTGCTGCGGGCTGGCAATGGACTGCTTGAAGGCATGTTGGATTTGATTCCTTCAGCGCGGGTTGGTCACATTGGTCTTTACCGTGATCCAGTGACCCTTCAACCTGTTGAATATTATATGAAAGTTCCGACTGATATTTCGGAACGGCGCACCATTGTGGTGGACCCAATGTTGGCGACCGGCAATTCGGTGGCTGCAGCAGTGCGTCGTTTGAAAGAAAAAGGCGCTAAAGAGATTCGCTTGGTCACTTTGCTTTCAGCACCAGAGGGCATCATGCGCTTTCACGAAGAACACCCGGATGTGCCGATTTACACAGCGGCTTTGGATTCGCACCTCAATGAGCATGGCTACATTGTGCCGGGCCTTGGGGATGCTGGCGACCGCATGTTTGGGACCAAATAAACATCTCATTAAGCATGGTCAAAAATTGCTAGAATCTTAAGAACTCTAGCAAGCTTTGCATCCCTAAAGTGTGAACAACACAGAGTAGGGTTAGTTGCATAAATGAGTGCTGTTGCTGCGAAAGTTAAACCGTTTAAGCGGGCCGATGGCTCGCCTCGGCGCGTACTCTATGCTGAAGATCAAACATCATCACGGATAGTGACTACGGCTATGCTGAAGCGCATGGGTTTTGAAGTGGATGCCGTTGAAGATGGCGAGCTGGCGCTGCAACATGCGCGCGGCGGATCTTATGATGTGATCTTACTCGATATTGAAATGCCGGTGATGGACGGTGTGACGGCAGCACGCTCCATTCGTTCTGAACTTAAACATTGTGATGACACGCCAATTTTGGCTCTCTCGGCGTTTTTGGCCGATTCGACAGAACATTGCGTGTGGCGTGATGCGTTTGATAGTGCTTTGCCAAAACCAGCCAATACTAATGAGCTGCATCTGGCTTTAAGCCATGCGATGGGCCTAAAAGATAAAAATTCGATGGCTCCTGTCGCTATGTCGCCAGCATTGAGTGCAGATGATGTGATGAATGCTTTACGGAGTTCTCTGTCGCTGGGTGCTTGGGCACGTCTGCAAACAACTGCCGCCGAAGAAATGCGTCATTTGGCTTTGGCCATGAATGCTGCTGTAGAGGCTGACGACGACGTGCTGTTGCGGAAGTGTCGCCATGGCATGTTAGGCTTAGCGGCCAATTTCGGTGCCGCGTATGTTGTCGAAACAACGAATATGTTTGTGGTGGAAAAGACCGATGCCGCAATGATCGCGCTGTTAGCCACGATCACAATTTGGGAAAAGCAATAAGCTAAATTATCGGGCTGCTGATTGGGCAGGGGATGCTTGGGCCTCAAGGGCTTTCAACATGTGTAAAACTTCAGCCAATTCTGGGCTAATACGTTTAGGTTGCTTTGGTTGTTCGAGCTTGGTCATCTTCACATTCCTGATTTTCAAATATTATAAAACATTGAACCTAAGGAAACCCTAAGCCTGTATAATTGAATGCAATTGGAACGAGACCTTCATGTGGCGTTCATGTGGCAGATGCGGAATTACAAAAATCTATAGTTAATTTTTGATGAGAGCGTAAAAGTGAGGTGACAGACTGGGAATAAACGATAGAGTGAATGTGTAACGATATTGGTGGCGATACACCCAAAAAACAATTTTCTGGAGTAAACCAATGATTTCAAAACTCTCTCTCGGTCTCATGGCCACAGCCGTCACCCTAGTTTTGGGGTCTAGCATCTCATTCGCTAGTGGCGATGATGCCATTAAGGCGCGTCAGGCTTGCATGAAAGCCAATGGGGCCGGCATGGGTGTTCTGGTGCCGATCATTAAAGGTGGCAAACCTTACGATGCCGCTGTCATTTCCGCAGCACTCGACACAATGGGTAAAGCTTGCGCCGATTGGGCCAATTTTTGGCCTGCGGACAGCATGAAAAGTACTACTTTGAAAACCCGTGCTGGTGAAGCGATTTGGAGCGATCCAAAAGCTTTCGAAGCTGCTGGCGGCGCTTATTATACAGCATTCACAGCTTTAAAGGCCACGAAAGACGAAGCAGGCTTTAAGGCCGCATTTGGCGATCTTGGTAAAGGTTGCGGCGGCTGCCATGAGAAATTCCGCGCACCAGAATAAGGATATCCTTGAAACTTATTTCAAAAAGCACAATTGGGGGCCTGGCGCTTTTCGCAGCGCTGGGCCTTGTTTTTTTTTGGATGGCCAGTGCGCCTCACCCGCTTAACGCGGCTGATATTCCTGAGCACACGGCCAATATTGATAATGGCAAATTGCTTTATAATATTGGCGGCTGCATTTCATGCCATGCACCGGGGCCAGATGTGAAAAATGTTGCTGCTGATATTCCTGCGGGCGGCAAACCGTTTATCACGCCCATCGGCATTTTGTATCCGCCCAATCTTACGCCTGACCGCGACACCGGGCTTGGTTATTGGACCGAAGTTGATTTTGTGAACGCCATGCAAAAGGGCTTGGGCCCGAGCGACGAGCACCTGATTCCGGCATTCCCTTACACCTCCTATGCTCACATGAAAATTGGAGATATTCTCGATATCAAAGCTTATTTAGCCAGTTTTGCGGCCGTTAAAAATGCAACCAAACCGCATGAGGTTTTGTTTCAACCGATTGTTCGGCGTGGGCTTGGATTATGGAAATGGGTTGGGTTTGATGAAACAAAATGGCAGCCTGATGCCGCGCAAACAGCAAGCTGGAATCGCGGCAGTTATTTAGTGAATGGTCCCGGCCATTGCAGCGAATGCCACACGCCACGCACTCTATTTATGAGCAGCGATACTGCGCGCATGTTCCAAGGTGGGCCTCACCCAGAGGGCAAAGGTAAAGTGCCAAGCTTGCGCGGATTGGTGGAACGCGAACGCTATAAGGATGCCGCCGATCTCGTGCTGGCTTTTCAAAATGGTGAGGAGCTGGGCTATGATAAAATGAGTTCCGGCGGCATGGGCGAAGTGCGGAAAAATATTGCGCTGCTGCCAGATGACGATGTGAAAGCGATTGCGGAGTTTGTGTCGAACTTGAAGTGAGCTTAAGCGCGCGCTCTTTTCTTGCCGGGTTTTTTTACCTCAGCGTTTTCCTCAAACAGTTCCGCGAGTTTTTCTGTCATGGCGCCGCCCAGTTCTTCAGCGTCAATGATGGTGACTGCGCGTTTGTAATAGCGTGTTACATCATGCCCGATGCCGACGGCGATGAGCTCCACGGGTGAGCGGCCTTCTATATCGGCAATCACTTGCCGCAAATGGCGTTCGAGATAGTTGCCCGAATTCACGGACAGTGTTGAATCATCTACCGGCGCACCATCTGAAATTACCATGAGGATGCGGCGTTGTTCGGAGCGACCCAGCAAACGATTATGCGCCCATATCAACGCTTCGCCATCGATGTTTTCTTTGAGCAGGCCCTCGCGCATCATTAAACCGAGGTTTTTGCGGGCCCTGCGCCATGGCTCATCGGCGGCTTTATAAATGATATGACGCAGATCATTGAGACGGCCGGGGTTGGGGGATTTTCCGCCGGCCAGCCACTTCTCGCGGGATTGGCCACCTTTCCAGGCACGGGTGGTGAAGCCCAGAATCTCAACTTTTACCCCACAGCGTTCCAGCGTGCGGGCCAAAATATCAGCGCAAGTTGCGGCCACCGTAATTGGGCGGCCACGCATCGAACCGGAATTATCGAGCAGTAACGTGACGACAGTGTCCCGGAACTTTGTATCTTGTTCCACTTTGAAAGAAAGCGCGTGCAAGGGATCAGTGATTACACGGGTGAGCCGTGCTGCATCCAGCACACCTTCTTCTAAATCAAAATCCCATGAACGATTTTGCTGCGCCATCAAACGGCGCTGCAAGCGGTTGGCCAGACGGGCGACCACGCCTTGTAAATTTGAAAGCTGCTTATCGAGATAGGCCCGAAGCCGTGTCAGCTCTTCAGCATCACATAAATCTTCGGCGCTGATTTCTTCATCGAATTGATTGGAGAAGACTTTATAAAAATTATCATTGGCCAATGATGAAAAGGGCAGCTGTGGCCGCCATGGTTCTTCACCATCTTCCTGCTCTTGACCCTCGGCATCGTCAGGCGATTCCTCGGTGTCAAGCTGCTGGGCTTCTATTTCGGCGGTGTCGGATTCACCTTCTGCGCCGTCTACTTCTTCAGCAGCCGATTGCTCGCTTTCTTGTTCTTCACCTTGCGGTGTTTCACTGCGTTCGCCTTGATCTTCTTCGGCTTCTTGCTCGTCGTTCTCGTCGCTTTGGTCGGGGTCTTCGCCCAACTCATCAGCCATATCGAGAGCTGCGATTAAGTCACGCGACAGGCGTGCGAAAGCTTGCTGATCATGCAAAGCATTTTCGAGTGTACCAATTTTAGGGCCTGCTTTTTCATCAACCCAACCGCGCCAGAGATCGACGTAAGCCGCCACTGATGCCGGAGGTTTTAAGCCTGTGAGTTTTTCTCGCACGATAAGACCAACGGCTTCTTCCAGTGGTGTGTCTTTGCGATTGCTGGAACGGTTGACTACCATCTTGCCGTAACGATCATCCATCATCGCTGACAGGTTGTTGGCTACGCCGGGCATGGCTCTGGCGCCGATGGCTTCGGTGCGGGCTTGCTCAACGGCTTCAAAAACGGCGCGGGCGTTTTTGCCTTCGGGACGATATTTGCCGTGGACTGATTCAGAATGATGGGACAGTTTCAGCGTGAAGCTATCGGCAAGGCCGCGCGTGATGGCGATGTCTTTTTCATTTGCAGCACCCGATATTTGCGGCAATTTGGCTTTGTGACCAACCAGCTGCGGCTGTTCATTGCCAAAGCTGACGGTGAGTTCCGGATCAAGCGCCATTGATTTCATGGCAGTGCTCAGCACTTCCTTGAAGCGTTCAGCCCGATCTGGTTTGTCTGCGGCCATGCAAGATTAAGCGATCGCGATGCGCGAAGCAGATTCCGGCAGGTCTTCACCAAAGCAACGTTGATAAAACTCAGCCACAATAGCGCGTTCCAATTCGTCGCATTTGTTCAAGAATGTAAGGCGGAAGGCAAAGCCCACATCGCTGAATATGTCAGCATTCTGCGCCCATGTAATAACAGTACGCGGGCTCATCACGGTGGAAAGATCGCCTTGCATGAAGGCATTACGGGTGAGATCAGCAACGCGCACCATGTTGGCAATAATCTTGCGGCCCTTTTCCGTGTCGTAAGATTTATTTTTTGACAGAACGACGCCCACTTCTTGTGCGTGTGGCAAATAATTGAGAGCAGACACAATCGACCAGCGATCCATCTGGGCTTGGTTGATTTGCTGCGTGCCGTGATAGAGACCGGTGGTGTCGCCCAAGCCCACCGTGTTAGCGGTCGCGAAAAGCCTAAACGATGGATGAGGACGAATAACGCGGCTTTGATCAAGCAGCGTGAGTTTGCCGGATGATTCCAAAATACGCTGGATCACAAACATCACATCGGGCCTGCCTGCATCATATTCATCAAACACTAAAGCGATGTTGTGCTGATACGACCATGGCAGAATTCCCTCTTTAAATTCGGTGATCTGCTTTCCGTCCTTCAAGACGATGGCATCTTTACCGATCAAATCGATACGGCTGATATGACTATCCAAATTGATGCGGATGCAAGGCCAGTTCAACCGCGCGGCCACTTGCTCAATATGCGTGGATTTGCCAGTGC
>JANPGD010000061.1:0-7690 GCA_031423845.1 Hyphomicrobiales bacterium
GGGCTGCATTCATCACACGGATCGCGGCAGTCAATATTGTTCCCATGACTATCAAAAACGGCTGCGGGAAATGGGCTTCCAAATATCGATGAGTGGCAAGGGCAACTGCTACGACAACGCTGCCGTCGAAACCTTCTTCAAGACCCTCAAGGCCGAACTGGTATGGCGGCATGCATGGGCAACGCGTAATCAAGTCAGCAATGCCCTCTTCCAATACATCAACGGCTTCTACAACACCCGCCGCAAACATTCAGCAATAGGAGGCACATCACCCGTCAAGTTCGAACGAAAGTCAGCCTAAATGAGAACAGGACGCGGAATTAATTGGGGACAAGTCCAGTTCTTACAAATGGGAGAAGGTGGCCGAAGGCCGGATGAGGGCTCTTACTTATTCAACAATCTTGCTACTTCGGCTCGCAGGTCATCGATGCCATAGGCTTTTTCGGCGGAGGTGATGTGAATTGTTGGATAAGCGGCGGCGCGTTTTTTTATTGCGACTAAAGTTTCCGCTGTCAGGCTTTCAAGCTCTGAAGGTTTAATTTTGTCGGATTTGGTGATGACCAGTTGATAGGCAACGGCGGCGTCATCGAGCATTTCAAACATTTCAATGTCGGGCGTCATCACGCCATGCCTTGCGTCGATCAGCACGAAGGCTCTGGTCAATCCCACACGGCCACGCAAATAGCCGCGCAGCACAGATTGCCATTGCTTCACGTCTTTCTTCGAGGCTTTGGCATAGCCATAGCCGGGCATATCCACCAAGCTGAGATTGGGGCCGACATCGAAGAAATTGAGCTCTCTGGTGCGGCCCGGCGTGTTTGAGGTTCTCGCTAATCCATTCACTCCGGTGAGCGCATTGAGCAGTGTTGACTTTCCCACATTAGAGCGACCCGCAAACGCCACTTCAATGTTGCGCATGGGCGGCAATTGATCAAGCTTGGCCACACCCATGCGAAAGGTGGCAGAGCCATTGAGAAGTTGGCGACCCGCCAGCAACTCTTCGTCGGTGAAGCTATCACTCAAGGGGTGGCCGGTTTTTTCTTGAGGAACGGAATGCTGTCTCTCATATTGCCGAAAAGATCAATTTCGGTGCCGTGCTTTTTCATGATGTAGCTTTGTTGAATAACTGAAAGCGTGTTGCTCCAGGCCCAATAAATCACAAGGCCTGCGGGGAACGTGCCGAGCATAAAGGTGAACATCACAGGCATCCAGTTGAACATGGCGGCTTGCACAGGGTCTGGTGCAGTGGGGTTCAAGCGCATTTGCACCCACATGGTGATGCCCATGAGCAGTGGCCACACGCCAATCATCAAGGATGGCCATGGGTGCCAAGGGATGAGACCGAAGAGATTGAACAGTGATGTTGGATCGGGCGCTGACAAATCTTGGATCCAGCCCACAAACGGCGCATGGCGAAGTTCGATGGTGGTGTAGATCACTTTATAAAGTGAGAAGAACACTGGAATTTGGATGAGCATGGGCAAGCAACCAGCGAGCGGCGAGACTTTTTCACGTTTATAAAGCTCCATAGTCTCTTGCTGTTGCTTGGTTTTATCGTCAGGGAATTTCTCCTTGATGGCATCCATTTGCGGCTTCAATGCTTTCATCTTGCTCATCGACGCATAGGATTTGTTGGCGATGGGGAACACCGCCAATTTAACCAAAACAGTCACCAACAAAATGGCCACACCAAAGTTACCGACTAAGCCATGCACATAGTTGAGCAGATAGAACATGGCTTTAGTGATGTAGGCAAACCAACCCCAATCGATCATCAAATCAAAGCGGGTAAAGCCATATTTATCATAGATCGCATTGATGGTTTTAACGATCTTCACGCCGGCAAAAATATGATCTTCGTACGATGCTGTGGCACCGGGAGCAACCACGATTGCTTCAGTTCCTACATAATCAGCTTGATAGGCATCACGGTTTGGCAACGGCACATATTTATAAGAATTACTGACTTTTGCGTCTTTGTTAGGGATCAACATTGTTGACCAATATTTGTCGGTGAAGCCGAGCCAGCCGCCTTGACCATCAATGGTCACAGGCTCGGTGGCTTTCTTGATGGCTTCATATTTATTTTCTTGCAGGCTTTTATTTTGAACGCCCAACATGCCTTCAAAAAACACCCAAATGCCGGCGATCTTTGGGGTGTCTTGGCGTTGCACACGGGCATAGGGCAGCACGCTGACAGTGCTTGCCGATTTATTGGTCACGTCTTGTTTCACGGTGAACAAGTAATCATCGCTGATTGAAATTGTGCGCGCAAAGGTGAGGCCTACGCCATTGTCCCAGGTTAGAGTGAGCGGCTTGTCGAGCGTAAGCGTGGCACCTGTTGGAGCCGTCCAAACAGTTTTCGAATCGGGTAATTTAACGGAAGTGCCGGGCTGGGCCACAAGGCCCTGCTCTACAAAGTAAGCATTGGCAGTGCCCGATGGCGACAACAATGTGATGAGTGGGCTGGTTGCGTTAGCCTCTTCACGATATTTGTTTAAATGCAAATCATCAATCTGTGCGCCGGTGAGATTAATCGAGCCTGAGAGCTGATCTGTATCAATCGCCACACGTGTGGTGGCTTTGATTACTTCATCATGGTTAAGCACCACAGCGGCAGTTGGAGCGTCTGGAACCTTTGTTCCTGTAACTTGCTGGGTGGTTGTGACCGCTGCCGCATCTTGCTTGGCTTTCAAAGCAGCCGGGCTTGCATAATAATATTGCCAACCAAAAATAATCAGCATGGAGAGCACGACAGAGATGATGATATTTTTAATATCGACGGGTGGCTGCTTGTTCATGGTGCTCTCAATTTAAGGCGGCTTTGGAATGAAGTTTGGTCATAGCTGAGATAAGGTCTGCCTGCAAAATTTCAAAGGGGCGATTTTCAGCGGCACTGCGACCGATAATAACATAATCGAACCCCGATTGCGCTATTTGGGGCATTGATAGTCTCGCTGCTTCTTTGAGACGACGTTTAATGCGGTTGCGCATGACGGCGTTGCCCAGTTTCTTGGTGCAGGTGAAGCCTACACGCGGATTTTCAAGATCAACGCGGTTGCGCAATTGCAATATCAAACTTGGCATGGGTTGCGACATGGCTTTAGCGGCGGCAACGAAATCCTGCCTCCGCTTTAACCTTTCCATGCGAATAAATTAATTAAGCCGAGAGGCGCTTGCGGCCCGCAGCACGACGACGGCGGATCACATTGCGACCACCCACAGTTGCCATACGAGCGCGAAAGCCATGGCGACGCTTGCGGACAAGCTTTGATGGTTGGTAAGTACGTTTCACGTTAGAACTCCGTCTCTCTCACACCCAACTCTGATAAACGCTTCAAAAACAACGATATTTTCGTCATGATTAGAAACGAAACTCACCAGAAATATGGGATATTTCATTCAGTTGGGCGGTTTATGGTCGAAAGCCTGATAAATGTCAACGCAAGCGGCTTGGTTTGCTAATGTAACTGAATAACACAACACTTGAACCCTTGTCACGAGACGGTGAGGCCCCCTTTTCAGGGGGGATGATTTGCGCCATGTGTGGAGAATGACGCTAACACAACCAAGGTCTGCTCTGGGGCGTTGGGCTCCTTTGATTGGGCTCGGCGTGCTGATTGCGGCGGCTTATTATTTTGGTTTGCAAGATTATTTTTCATTACAAAATGTTGCGGGGCATCGCGCAGCTTTGCAAGATTATGTGGGTGCGCATCTTGTGCTGGCACTTATTATCTATGCAGGTTTTTATATCGTGGTCGTGGCTTTGTCCCTGCCTGGTTCTGCCATATTAAGTGTGGCGGGTGGCTTCATTTTCGGGTGGGCACTCAGTGCGCCAATCACAGTGCTGGCCGCAACCGTCGGCGCGATTATCGTGTTTCAAATTGTGAAAACCTCACTGGGTGATGCTATTGCGCAAAGGGCTGGACCTTTTGTGCAAAAGCTCTCATCTGGTTTTGCCAGAGATGCATTCAACTATCTCTTGTTCTTGCGGCTCGTGCCTGCCTTTCCATTCTTTATTGTCAATGCCGTGGCGGGCGTTTGCCGAGTGAATTTTCGCAGCTTTGTTTTGGCAACTTTCATTGGCATTATTCCTGGTGCTTATGTGTTCGCTTGGCTTGGCCGTGGGCTTGGGAGTGTTATTGACGCCCAGACCACGCAGCATGATGCCTGTGTTTTGAAAGATGGCTTTAACAATTGCCCTTATGATATTTCAATTTCATCGTTGGTCACGCCACAGTTATTATTGGCTTTCGCAGCACTGGGTGTGATGGCGCTTATTCCCGTAGCCTTGAAGAAATGGAAGCCTCGCCGATGATTTATGACTTTGCGATTATCGGTGGTGGCTCAGCTGGGCTTTCTCTCGCGGCGGCTGCGGCGCAATTTGGTGAAAAGGTTGTTCTGTTTGAAAAAGGCGAGATGGGCGGCGATTGCCTGAACTTCGGATGCATTCCATCGAAATCATTGATCGCTGCTGCAAAGGCTGCCTATGCGCAGCGCAGCTCAGCGCCTTACGGCATTGCTGCCGTCGACCCCAAGGTGAACTATGCCAAAGTCATGGCCTATGTCGAGAGTGTGATTGCCGCGATTGCGCCGCATGATAGCCAAGAACGTTTTGAAAAACTGGGGGTGACAGTTGTTCGTGGACCCGCGCGATTCACAGGCGCGCGCAGTTTGGAAGCAGATGGAAAGACTTATCAGGCGCGTAAGATTGTTATTGCCACTGGGTCTCGCGCTAGAGTTCCGCCCATTCCCGGCTTGAAAGATGTGGCCTATCTCACCAACGAAACTATTTTCAAAAATCGTGTGATGCCAAAGCATCTCATCGTAATTGGTGGCGGGCCGATTGGTATGGAAATGGCGCAAGCGCACCGCAGACTCGGATGTGCAGTCACCGTGCTCGAAGCATTTCAGCCCTTAGCAAAAGATGATCCCGAACTCACGGCGGTCGTTCTTGATTCATTGCGGGCTGAAGGCATTGATATTCGTGTACCTGTGGAAATTACTGAAATTAAATCAAACAAAACGACAATCAAAGTTACTCTGAAAAATGGTGATATTATTTCAGGCTCACACATATTATTGGCATCGGGGCGTGTGCCCAATATTGAGACCTTGAACCTTGAAGCAGCTGGCATCGCTTACACAAAGCGCGGCATAACTGTTGATAGGGGGCTGCGCAGTTCAAACCGCAATGTCTATGCGGCGGGTGATGTGGCGGGTGGCTTACAGTTCACGCATGTTGCGGGCTATCACGCAGGCCTTATCATTCGCAATGCCATGTTCCGTTTGCCCGTTAAAAACCGCACCGATATTATTCCGTGGGTCACCTACACCGATCCAGAATTGGCGCATGTCGGCTTGAATGAAATCGAGGCAATTGAAAAGCATGGCAATAAAATTAAAGTGTTGCGCTGGGCATTTAAGGGCAATGATCGTGCGCAGGCTGAAGGTAAAACCAAAGGTCTGGTAAAAATAATTACAGGGCGCGATGGCCGGATTTTAGGAGCCAGTATTGTGGGAGCAGGCGCTGGAGAGTTGATCGCCCCTTGGGTTTTGGCTGTCACGCACGGCCTCAAAATCTCTGCTTTTGCAAACATGGTTCTGCCCTACCCCACCTTCAGCGAAGCGGGCAAACGCGCGGCCATTACAAACTATGCCGGACTCGTGCAAAAGCCATGGCTGCGGCGCGTGCTAGGCATTCTTAAGCTGCTGGGTTAATAGGTTTTCATGGCTGACAAAGTTTCAAACAAATGGTTTCGCCTGCTCACTGGATTGTCGGGCAAAGTTCTATTGCTTACGATTATTTTTGTGATGCTCGGTGAAGTTTTGATTTTTTTGCCGTCCATCGCAAATTTTCGTATTCAATGGTTGAAGACCCGCGTTGCTCAGGCTGAAATTGCGGCGCTGGCTGCTGAGGCCGCACCCAATCAAATCGTTGATGTTGAATTGCGCAGTACTATTTTGAAAGGTGCAGGTGTTGAAGCCGTATCTCTCACACGCGGCGATAAGCGCCAACTCATGCTCCGCAGTTCCAATGAAGGGATGGTGCAGGAGACCTTCGATTTGCGTTCTGGCATCTATTACACCACCATAGGGCAGGCCTTTGCTGTCATGTTCAGGCAGCAGGACCGCCTCGTGGGAGTCATCGATAAGCCCCCGGCAATGTCTGGTGACGTCATTGAAATTTCATTGCATGAATGGCCACTGCGGGACGCGATGTTGCGCTATGGCCTTAATATATTAGCCTTGTCCATCGTTCTTTCTTTGATTGTTGCTGCAATGATTTTTGCCGCACTCAACCGCGTTCTGGTGAAACCCATGCAGCGGCTTTCTGAAAACATGATGGCATTTGGTGCGATGCCCGAAGATCCTTCGCGGGTGGTATCGCCCTCCACGCGCAATGATGAAATTGGTATTGCCGAGCGTGAATTGAAAACGATGCAAATGCAACTGCAGGGCAGTTTGCATCAAAAGACCCATCTTGCAGCATTAGGGTTGGCTGTTAGCAAAGTGAGCCACGACTTGCGCAATATGCTCACCTCGGCGCAATTGATTTCAGATCGGTTTGGCGAAGTGAACGATCCAACGGTGAAGCGCTTTGCGCCAAAGCTTATTTTATCATTGGACCGTGCAATTTCATTCCTCAACCAGACAATCACTTATGGTCGCGCCCAAGAATTACCACCGCGCCGGGAAAACTTGTGTCTTGCTGATGTGGTGGACGAAGTCTTCGAGTCCACAGCATTATTGGCCGGCAATGCTGTGCGACTAAATAATAATGTCGCTCACAATGTTGGCGTCGATGCTGACCGCGAACAACTCATCCGTATACTGACCAATCTTACACGTAATGCGGTGCAGGCGCTCGACACGCGCCGTGTGCACGGCAACGAAGTGCGCATCGATGCGGTGCGACAAGGAAATTTGACCATTATCCACGTGGCTGATAACGGCCCAGGCATTCCACCCACCATTCGCAATAAAGTGTTTGAAGCCTTCCAAACTTCGGCAAGGGCTGGCGGCACCGGACTGGGATTAGCCATTTCCGCCGAACTGGTGCAAGCCCATGGTGGCAGCATTTGCGTTTTGGAAACAAGTGAATTGGGTACGGTTTTTGAAATTTCAATTCCCGACCGCACAGACAAGTTACATGAGAAAAACGGGCGTATTGCCAAAAACATCACAGGATAAAACTTCTGTGCTTGCGTTATGGGGAAAGCCGTACTAATCAGGCCACGCTTTCGCTGGTTGGCGACAAGTTATGCGCGCCCGTAGCTCAGCTGGATCAGAGCACTAGACTACGAATCTAGGGGTCAGAGGTTCGAATCCTTTCGGGCGCGCCAATCTTTTCAAAGACTTAGATAAATTTTCATAGTTGGCTAGTCGCTTTCTAGTCGCTTTTTTATAAGGCGACGTGAAGCTGTGTGGTGTTCAGCAATGTGACTATCCCAAAAATGACGACGGAATGGTTTCATTGCAAAGTTGCAGATATGTGCTACATTGTAGCTACATTTAGGAAACAGGCAAATGACTGCACTCAACAAAACTGGACTTGTCCCCAATTAATTCCGCGTCCTGTTCTCATTTAGGCTGACTTTCGTTCGAACTTGACGGGTGATGTTCCTCCTATGGCTGAGTGTTTGCGGCGCGTGTTGTAGAATCCATTGATGTATTGGAAGAGGGCGTT
>JANPGD010000062.1:0-7774 GCA_031423845.1 Hyphomicrobiales bacterium
AACGCCCTCTTCCAATACATCAATGGATTCTACAACACGCGCCGCAAACACTCAGCCATAGGAGGAACATCACCCGTCAAGTTCGAACGAAAGTCAGCCTAAATGAGAACAGGACGCGGAATTAATTGGGGACAAGTCCAGCTCTCGCAAGCCACACGACGTCGCATACTCGTAAACCTGCACCCAGCAATTGGCGATAAACCGTTCGCAAAGATTGAAGCAAGACATGTGAGGGTTTGGCTTGATGATCGTGCTGACAGGCCTGAAGCCGCCAATGGACTTTTGAAAGCCCTCAGAGCATTGTTCAAGTTTGCAGTTGGTCGTGGAATAGCAAAGCGCAACCCGGTTGCTGAAATTTCCAAGATTAAGACAAAAACTGACGGCCACCACACCTGGACTGTTTTGGAAGTGCATAAATTTGAAGACCGTCACCCTTTGGGGTCAGTTGCACGACTAGCGATGGCACTTTTGCTCTACACAGGATCGAGACGAGGCGATGTCGTCTTGTTGGGTCGCCAACACATCCGGGAAGGTTGGCTCGAGTTCCGACATGGTAAAACTAGAGCAGAGGTAGACCTACCAATCCTACCTCAATTGCAGATCGTTCTTGATGCAACAAATCTGGGGCATATGACATTCCTCGTCACCAGCTTTGGAAAGCCTTTTACTGCAAATGGTTTTGGAAATGCGATGCGACAGTGGTGCGATCAAGCTGGATTGCCCCATTGCTCTAGTCATGGCCTTCGCAAAGCCGGTGCAACAATCGCCGCCGAAAACGGCGCAAGCGATCTTCAGCTCATGGCGATTTTTGGGTGGACGCGCGCCGAAATGGCGACGCTTTACACACGGCGAGCAAACCGTCGTAAGCTTTCGCAAGATGCCATGCCTTTGATGGTTCCGCGAACGTAAAATGAACTAAAAGTGTCCCACTTTTCCCCCAAAAGTGTCCCACTTTCAAAATACGATAACAATTTCAATGGTTTAATTTTTGGATGGTGATCCCTGCGGGAGTCGAACCCGCCTTTACAACGTGAGAGGCTGTCGTCCTAACCGATAGACGAAGGGACCTAAGCGACTTTTTCTTAAAATCGCCTCCTAAACGGATTGTCTTCAATCCGTCTCTTAAACAATTTGACTTCGAATTGCCCTCAAACGGTTTATCTTAAAACCGTCCTTACAAGAGAGATGCTATATCCAATTGAAGCCCAATTGCAAGCTCGCCACCTTGATGGAACCATTTGCAACTTAAAGCGTTAAGTCGCATGATAAATTACGGGGGCCTCTGCACCACATCTGTTAGAGGAGAACGGCTATGGCCGAAACCAACGGCAAATTTTCGTTTTTAAATCGCCACGATATGATAAAGTTCCTACAGGTAACTTTCCGCGAATTGCGAAAACTTGCGCTACGTGATGGCTTTTCTGGGGTAAGGGCCGCCCTTGACAAAGCACTAATCGAACTGAAGAAAGTTGAAGAAATGCCACCAGACAAGCGGCCGTAATTCTATTTCAGCGGCAAGCGCATCAAAGCCTTGCCAGTGCCAATATCAATCACCACAATTTCATGCGCAGCCGTAATGGCAAGGCGATTACCGTCCAGCGCCATGTGCTGCACATCAGTGCCGCTGAAATTCAATTCCACCGGAACCGGCGGCGGGGCGGGTGGCTTTCGCAGCTTGTAAAACAACCCCACAAGCACCCCAATAAAAAGCAACACCAAAACGCCGCCCATGATATAGACCAGCTTTCGCAGCCACTTGGGCGCGTCATTTACAATGGGTTGCTCTAAATTAGACATATGACTGACACTCCAACACTTCTCACATCAACAACCACAATTGCCATGCGCCTCGATAAATTCTTGGCGGCAAGCTTTCCTGATTTCAGCCGCGCCCGCTTTCAAAAACTCATCGCAGATGGCTACGTCACTGTCGAGGGCCGAGTTGTGGATGATGGCGGCGAAAAATTAAAACCTGGCCAAACCGCAACCGTTAAAATCCCACCCGCAGCTCCTGCCATTCCCTTGGCTGAAATTATCGATCTCAACATCGTGTTTGAAGATAAGCACCTTATCGTGTTGGATAAGCCCGCTGGCCTCGTGGTCCACCCCGGTGCCGGCAATGAAAACGGCACCATGGTGAATGCGCTCATCGCCCATTGCGGCGATACGCTCTCAGGCATTGGCGGCGTAAAACGCCCCGGCATTGTGCACCGCTTGGATAAGGACACCAGCGGACTTTTGGTGGTGGCCAAAAATGATAAAGCCCACCACGGCCTGTCAGAGCAATTCGTCAGCCACGGTTTGGATGGCCGCTTGGAGCGCGAATATCTCGCTTTTGTTTGGGGAAAACCCGAACGCCGCACGGGCATGATCACCACCGGCATAGCCAGATCAAACGCCAACCGCCAAAAAATGGCCGTCTCAAATTCTGCCGTGGCCAAAGAAGCCATCACCCATTACGAAATCGAAGAGCTGTTCGAACACGCCACATTGGTGCGCTGCCGCTTAGAAACCGGCCGCACCCACCAAATCCGCGTGCACATGGCTCATATTGGCAACCCGTTGCTGGGAGATTTAGTCTATGGCGGCGGCTTCAAAGCCTCAATTTCAAAACTCAGCGAGCCAGCAAAGCTGAGCCTGAGCTACCTAAGAGGCCAAGCCCTCCACGCCACAGTTCTAGGCTTCGACCACCCAGTGAGTGGTAAGCATATGCGGTTTGAGAGCGAACTGCCAAGTGCATTGGCGAGGTTGAAACAAGATTTGAGTTCAAAATAAAACTCAAGACACAGCTTTATGCAAGATCGAACCAATCAAAGTTTGATAAGGCATGCCTTCTTGCAAAGCTTTGGATTTTAGGCGCATCAAATCATGGCGCGAAATACGCAGTGTAATTTTATCGCGCACCGGATTCATCGTTGCGCGCGCAATCGCTTGAATTTCTTTCCGGCGTTTGGGAGTAAGCACACTCACAAAAACAGCATCATCGGCTTCTAAGGCTTCGATGAGCTCTTTCTCTTCTGCGTCAGTGTAACTTCCAATCTTCGGTTCTCTAGCCATCATGGGCTCCACTCAAATATTTTCGCGTCAGTTTTCGGCTTGGGTAAATTGTTTTCAAAAAAATATTTTCGCCGTCGATAACATAAGGCACACAGTAAACATAATTGTTGAACAGCACGATATAGAGCCGTTGATGCGGATATCGAACATCATTCATATGCTCAACATCGTCCAACAACCCACCACTCTCAATGGTCAGAACAATATCTTCAAAGCAAATGGCACGATCAAAGTTTGCCTTTAAAAGACTATTCTTTTCCTCGTTCCAAAGAAAATTGACCATGCTGTCATTGTACAGACAAAGTATGGCAAGTCAAATCGTTTAGCAAGACCAAACCTCCACGCCACTATGCTGGGCTTTGATCATCAGGTGAGCGGGAAACACAAGAGTTTTAAGAGCTAGCTGGCGACGCTGTTGAATGTAATTTAAAATGGTAAGTTAGAAGAAAAAAAGCAGTTAAGCGCTTAGGCACCAAAATAATAAAATTACCGCTTTGGGCATGGCGGCGGGACTTGAACCCGCACCCTTCCGCTCCTAAAGTACAATTGTCAAACGGTACTGTAGATGAAAAGCGGACGCTCTATCCATTAAGCTACGCCACGTTCAAACTCCCTCCATTGCTAGGAATCGAGCATCTCTGCGAGTAAGTAGCTCGACTTTTTTAACCAGAGGGGCAGGATCAAAAATCACCGCGCCCCTCGAGTTCTTACCCTTCTCCAAAATACCTTTTTTTTGAAGTTGATCGAGTGCGCGTTGCACTGTGCGGCTCGCAACACCCATCCGCTTTGCAATCACTCCGGTCCGCGGGAATGGCTTTCTATCTTCATACCACCAGTATGACAGCACATTTAACAAAACCATTGTCTCAGTAGTCGTCATGCCAAGCATTGCTTGATTGATTAGGAGCGTATCAGGCACGGCCAAAAATCCTAGAGCAACGGCGTCGCCCCATTTGTCAACAATGGGACTGGTGCGGCTATGGCTGACTTCGTTGGATGGTGTTGAAATGTTCATTGCAGTTTGTCACTAACAAAGCTCATTAAGCAGAGTCAATAAACATATAAATAACATACGACATCTATGTCGCATTATTTAGTTTGTGAATTGGAACGCGGTATTTATATGTGAACATTTCAATATCATCCAACGAAGTCAGCCATAGCCGCACCAGTCCCATTGTTGACAAATGGGGCGACGCCGTTGCTCTAGGATTTTTGGCCGTGCCTGATACGCTCCTAATCAATCAAGCAATGCTTGGCATGACGACTACTGAGACAATCGAATCTCGTGACTGGAGTTTGGGCAACAAAAAGTACTGGCGCATGAAGCAACTAACTCCATTTTACTTCCCTTTCCCCGCATTCACCTTCGCAGCCGCCTTCACCAGCGCCATAAATGTGGCCTCATCAATCTCATCTCCTTCACGAATATCAATCGCTCTCCGCGCATTGCCTTCAAGGCTGGAGTTGAACAGGTGATTGGGGTCTGCCACCGCTGCGCCCTTCATAAAGGTCAACTTCACCACCGCTTCATAACTCTCGACGATCTCAAAGTAGCTATATTTTCGCTTGACTCGGGCCAAAAGACATTCAGTCTAAAAATGGTAGGTGAAAGTATCATAGGGAAGAAAATGTGATGACCCCCGACAGTTCAGACATACCAGACCTCCGCAAAGTGGTTTTCACTCGGGAAGTCATATATTTTGGCGCAGGCGAGAAACTCCCTAATCCCGTAACTCGAGTACTGGCTGCAGCTGTCGTCCTGAATCCTTTTGCAGAAGAAGGCTATATTGAAGATTTATCCATCCTCTTTGATCAGGGACGACGCATTGGTGAGAAGCTTATGCCTGAAGTTGTTTCTCTGTTACCGGGCACCCACCCGACAAGTTATGGCAAGGCAGCCATTGTCGGAACCTCCGGCGAATTGGAACATGGTGCAGCACTGATCCACCCTTTGCTTGGAAAGCCGATGCGATCAGCGGTGGGTGGCGGAGAGGCAATTATCTGCTCCAATGCAAAAGTTGCAAGTGCCGGAGCAACAATTGATGTGCCGCTCGCCAACAAAGATAATATATGGGCATTTGATTTTCTTGATACGCTGACGTTCAGCATGGCGGATGCTCCTCGTCCCAATGAGATCATTGTAATATTAGCCGTGGCTGATGGTGGGCGACCTAATGCTCGAGTTGGCAAAGGTAAATTGGTATAGATCCTGAAGTTAGTTTAATAAACTATTGGCCATTCACCGCCACAGCCGCCCGCACCAGTGACTTAAACGCCGCCTCATCAATCTCATCGCCCTCACGAATATCAATCGCCCGCCGGGCATTGCCTTCTAGGCTGGAGTTGAACAACCCCTTGGGATCATCCACCGAAGCCCCCTTCATAAATGTGAGCTTCACCACCGCCTTATAAGTCTCGCCGGTGCAAATAATCCCGTCCTTCTCCCACACCGGAACGCCGCGCCATTTCCAAGTCTCCACCACATCGGGCACGGCCTGTTTAATCAAGGCCCGCACACGCGCCAACGCAACACCGCGCCAATCACCCAGTTCTTTAATCCGCGCATCGATCAGTGCTGCAGCAGTTTCCATTTTTTCGTCCTCAACCAAACTGCCATCACAATCAGCGGCAGGCTCCACGCCATCCATGCATCAACAGCATAAAATGTGTAGAAATATTTTGGCACTCCGAGGTATTTCCACAAGCCCAAATAAATTCGAAAGAACAGCGCCCCCGCCGTGACCGCCGCCATCATCAACATGCAAGCACGGTGTGCGCCCACCCTGCCGCTCCGAATATTCCAAATGCCAAGACTCAAGAGTACCAACCAGGTGGTGCCTTGCGCTGCAAAGCCCGCCGCGGAAATTTTGGTCACGGGCAACAACACCGCCACCGGAATTGCCGTCACACCCGCTATCAAAATATCAGCCGCCGCAACCCGCCCCACTAAACGGTGCCACTTTGTGCCACGCAAAAATAAAACCAGCGGCACCAGCAACAGCGCCAAACCGCCTGTCACCATATGAACGGGAAAAATAATCGGCATCAACTCCAGCTTCACGGCTAGGGCTTCGGGAAAGCCGTCATTGTCGAAGCTTTCGGAAATGCCACGTATCGCAACATAGGTGACAAAAATTCCCAAGGCCGCTAAGATCAGCCATCGCCAAAGCGCCACAATTGCGGGCGACACTCGTTGCACACGGAGGTTCACATGTTCCATCGCACTCACATTATCGCAACTGCCGCAGCAGGCCTAGCCCTCGCCTTGAGCGCAAACTCAGCATTTGCCAGCACCGAGCATTTTTATGGGCGCTGGACCGTGAGCGATGACAAGCCTGCCTTTTCTGCCAAGGGCAAGCTCTACAAGACCATTGATGTAGCACTTTGCGGCAATGATTTCTGCGGTGTAGCTGTTGGTGACGACGGCGAATGTGGGCCTACTCTGTTTCGCTTTTTCACCACTCACGCCACCGATGAAGAATTGACCGGGCACGGCCTGTGGGGTGCAACCAAGAAGAAACTTCAAATTGGCTATGCCACACCAGACAGTGCCGAACCCTATGTCTATATTGGCCTTGGCGCTGATGATATGGATATGGGCGGTCGCGAAGGCAGTGTGCCCACCTTTGAGGCCAATTATAGAAAATTGGGTGAAGTCAACTGCACAGCGGAATAATCCAACGCGGCACCAATCACGTATCTGTTACAACAAAAGATACTTTTAATTTCAGAAACGCTTCCCATATTGAGGGTTAGCGGGGCCGCTTCAAGACGGCTCGTAAGAAGGGGAACTATGGCTAAGACTATGAATGTGCCTATGATTTCGGATGCTGAAGGCAGCCTCAACAAGTATTTGCAGGATATCCGCAAATTCCCAATGTTGGCGCCAGATGAAGAATTTATGCTGGGTAAGCGCTGGAAAGAGCATGGCGACACCAAAGCCGCGCACAAATTGATCACCAGCCATCTGCGCTTGGTGGCCAAAATAGCTATGGGTTATCGCGGTTATGGCCTGCCCATTGGCGAAGTTATATCGGAAGGCAACATTGGCCTTATGCAAGCTGTTAAGAAGTTTGAGCCGGACAAAGGCTTCAAACTGGCCACTTATGCCATGTGGTGGATCAAGGCTTCCATTCAGGAATATGTGCTTAGGTCATGGTCGCTGGTGAAAATTGGCACCACAGCCAGCCAGAAAAAACTGTTCTTCAACCTGCGCAAAATCAAAGGCCGCATTCAGGCCTTAGAAGAAGGCGACTTGAAGCCGGAGAATGTAAAATATATCGCCAAGACGCTGGGCGTGGAAGAATCCGATGTGATCTCCATGAACCGCCGCATGAGCGGTGACTCGTCCTTAAATTCCCCTTTACGGGCGGATGCTGATGGCGATGGTGAATGGCAAGATTGGTTGGTGGACGACAAAGACAGCCAAGAAAGCGTTCTGGCCGAAAACCAAGAAAGCCAAATGCGCAATGGCCTGCTGGGCGATGCGCTCACCAAACTGAACGACCGTGAACGCCGCGTTATCGAAGCCCGCAAACTTCAGGATGAGCCTGCAACGTTGGATGACCTGTCAAAGGAATTCAACGTGAGCCGCGAACGCATCCGCCAGATCGAAGTGCGCGCGTTTGAGAAGTTGCAGAAGGCTGTAAAGAATGCGGCACAGAAAGCGCTTGCGCCGAGGGTGAAGCAACTGGCGGCCTTGCTCGACAAGTTC
>JANPGD010000063.1:0-5808 GCA_031423845.1 Hyphomicrobiales bacterium
GGGTTTTTGCCGGGGCCAGAGCCGCAATAGACGCAGAGGCGGTGTTCGGGTATGTGCATTTAATCTCCTAGTGTAGTAAAATACCGCATTACTTTTACGGGCCGGGGACTTATGTATCCCCCGACTCATGCTTACATAGCAATATATGGCGCAAAAAATTAGCTTTTGAAGGCGGAACATAATTTCATGAAGATTAATCCCATCGCAGTTTTCACAACGCTGGCTGTGGCCGCCGCTGGCACGTTTGGATATGTGTCAACACGCCCAGTGGAAAAACCATTGGCCCAAACATCAGTTGAAGTGCCAGTTGCCGTCGCTGCACCTGAAGTGCCTAAAACGGTCGAAGCTAAACCTGAAGAAAAATTGGCCGTTGTCACAGCTCCAGTGGTTGTTACGCCCCCGGTGATTGCTCCTCCAGTGATTGCGCCAAGTTTTGATACAGTCCGGGTTGAAACCGGTGGCGAGGCCGTCATTGCAGGTCACGCGTCACCTGATGCTGAAGTTGTGGCCAAATTGAACGGCACTGTCATTGCTACTGCAAAAGCCAATGCCGAAGGTTCCTTTGTGATGATCCCCGATAAGCCATTGCCCGCTGGGGCTGGAACCTTGTCGTTGGAAAGCAATGGGGCAGGGGCGGTTCAAGTCTCATCCGATACCGTGGCCGTTGCGGTAAAGGAAGTTGGCAAAGGTGAAACGACTGTGGCTGTGTTGGCCCCAGACCAACCAACAAAAATTATTCAAGCGCCCGCAGCGTCTGCCAATATGGTTGTGTTGGATGCGGTTGATTATGACGCCGCCGGCAATATCGTATTTTCTGGACGCGCCCACCCGGGTGCAGCGGTCCGGCTCTATATTGACAATTCAATTGCTGGCGAAATGAAAACCGATGAAAGTGGCAAATGGATTTTCAATGGTGAAGCCAAAGTAGCAGCCGGCACCCACACTTTGCGCGCCGATGAAATCGCCGTGGATGGCAGTGTCGCAAGCCGCGTGGAATTACCTTTCCTCAGAGAAGAACCAGCCAAAGTCGCTGTAGCTGTCGCTGTTCCTACTGTCGTACCGCCAGTTGCGGCAGAGGCGACGACGACAGTGGCCGTTGCTCCAATTGTTCCTGCTATTCCGCAACCGACACGCATTGTCATTCAACCCGGTAACAATTTGTGGACTCTCTCTCGCAACCTTTATGGCGCTGGCCGCAACTACACTGTGATCTATGAAGCCAACAAAGATCAAATCCGCAACCCGCGTTTAATCTATCCCGGTCAAATCATAACAGCGCCAGTGAAAACACCTTGAGAAATACCAAGGTGCAAGGCGACTCTGGTGAAACGAGCCAATGGGAAACCTTGAAAGGTTTGCTCCCCTTATTGTGGCCGCAGGGCCGCACCGACCTGAAAATTCGTGTGGTTCTCGCACTCACACTGTTAGTGGCATCCAAGATTATCACGGTGTTCACACCCTATGCTTTTAAGGCAGCGACTGATGCATTGGCCGCAAAGGGCGGTGTAGAGCTGGCTTTATTGAGCGTACCATTTTTTATGGTCATGGCTTATGGTCTGGGTCGCATTATGATGGTGGCCTTTGCTCAAATGCGCGATGCCATTTTCGCCAAAGTGGGCCAACGTGCAGTTCGTGAACTGTCCTACACTACATTCCGTCACCTTCATGCTCTTTCGCTGAAATTCCACCTAGAACGTCGCACAGGCGGCCTCAGCCGCATCATTTCACGTGGCATAAACGGCGTCGATTCCGTATTGCGCTTTTCACTGTTCAACACAGCACCGACTGCACTTGAAATTTTAATGGTGTGCGGCGTGCTCGCCTATTCATTCGGTTGGCTTTATGTGGCCGTTATTGCTGTTACAGTTATCGCCTATCTTTGGTTCACCTATTGGGCCACGGAACGCCGAATTGGAATCAGGCGCACCATGAATGATGCAGATAACGATGCAGGCACCAAAGCCATTGATAGCTTGCTGAATTTCGAGACGGTCAAATATTTCGGCAATGAAGACCACGAAGCCAAACGCTATGATGGTGCTATGGCGATCTATGAAAAGGCAGCCGTTAAAACTTGGGTGTCACTGGCTGTGCTAAACGCGGGCCAAGCTGCAATCTACTCTGTGGGCCTCACCATCGTTATGGTCATGGCTGGATGGTCTATTTTAAAAGGCACCTCCACGATCGGCGATTTCGTTATGATCAACGCATTGATGATTCAACTTTACATGCCACTGAATTTCATCGGTTCGTCCTATCGTGAAATCAAACAGGGGCTCATTGACGTGGAAGGCATGTTCGGCATTTTGCGCCAGAATGCCGAGATAGCCGACAAGCCTGAAGCACCCGTATTTCAAGCAGGAAAAGGCAATATTGTTTTTGAGAATGTGAGTTTTGCCTATGACGCAGCGCGACCCATTTTAAAAAATATTTCCTTGCATATTCCGGCTGGCAAAACAGTGGCTATTGTTGGTCCATCCGGTGCTGGTAAATCCACCATCTCACGGCTTCTATTTCGGTTCTATGACATTACGGCTGGACGCATCCTCATTGATGGACAAAACATTGCTGATGTGACGCAAGCAAGTCTGAGAAGCGCCATAGGCATGGTGCCGCAAGATACTGTGTTGTTCAACGATACGATCCGATACAACATTCGGTATGGTAGGCCAGATGCCACTGATGCCGAAGTGGAAGCTGCAGCAAAAATGGCCCAAATCCATAAATTCGTTATGAGTTTACCTCTGGGATATGACGCGCTCGTTGGTGAGCGTGGTTTGAAATTATCTGGCGGTGAAAAACAGCGTGTCTCAATCGCACGCACCATTCTAAAGGGCCCACCAATTTTGGTTTTGGATGAAGCCACTTCCGCACTCGACAGTTTAACGGAGCAGGACATCCAAGAAGCGTTGCGTACCGTTTCAAAAAATCGAACGACAGTGGTTATTGCCCATCGCCTTTCCACCGTGATAGAGGCCGATGAAATCATCGTCCTTGAAAAAGGTTCGATTGCCGAGCGCGGTACGCATAAGCTTCTCTTGAAAAAGAAGGGCCTCTATTCTGATATGTGGAACCGCCAGCAGCAGGCCGATGAAGCCCGACGCAAATTGGCTGAAAGCCTCGACGCCTAGATTGAATAAACATTTCGGTAAGCAAAGATTAGAATCTCGCATTAACGCTGTCTTACAAATGAATTGAAGATTTGAGTTAAATTCATCTTTGTTTACGTCTGCTGCGCCATATTGAAATGGCACCACAGAGAAGTGGGCAAAAAACAGGTGTAAGTTTTCAAAAATTGAAAACAACACCATTGCAATTTGGGGGCAGTCAAAATGCGGATAAGTGCATCGGAGAAAGTTGCGGGGCGCGTGAACCACGAAATACTGGGTTCTATTCGAGCCACCGAGTTTGCAACGACAACCGATATGGCCACGGGCATTGCGGCAGCAAAAGCGAAAGTCATCGCAATGGCGGCCGCGATGGGCGCAGATTCAATTATTAATCTGCAACTTGAAATCATGGAAATGAGCAACGGCCTGTTTTCGGCAACTGCATCTGGCCAAGCCATCACAACCAATGTGCGGCGTTCAGCAATCTCGAATTATTTTGCAGAAGCAGAATATGACGATGTCGAAATGAAGCCGTTTATGATGAGTGGCTCAACGAATGGCTTTTCAAACTTCGTACACTGATCAAACTATTTTTAAAAACCCGCGATGTGGCAAACACAGCGCGGGTTTTTTGTTATCCAGCATCGAAATTGAATCAACCTTTTGGTAATCACGGTTGCAAAACCCCTGTTAACGCTGACCATCAAATGAATCGAAAATATGTTTCAAATTTGAAGCAAATGCCATGTTGATTCATCTTTGCTTACGCTTTGAGACGCATAGTGATCTCGTATCGCAGCAAATGCGGACACGGTGTGGACGGTGCCAAGTGCCTAAGAAAAGGAAACAGCGCCATAACAATTTAGGGGACTAATCAAATGAAGTTGACAACTATGGAGACCGTTGCTGGTCGCATTAATGAAGAAACACTCGGGGTGGTGCGTGGATCATCTTTATGGTCGAAGCGCATTACAAAATATAACAATGGTGGCCTGCGCGGCTTGCAATATAGCAGCATGACCGACATGGCCGATGGCTTGAACAACGCCAAAGAAGAAGCAGAAAAGAAAGCCATGGACCAAGCCCGCGAATTGGGTGCGGATTCCATCATCGGTCTTCGTTTAGAGGTGTTCGAAATGTCAGAAGGTCTGTTTACTGCTGTTGCCACAGGCACTGCCGTGCGCACCGCTGCATTACCAGCGGCATTGCCGGTGTTTAACGCAGCGGCAAATGACGACGATATGGAATTCATGCCCTACATGGCCAAGCCAATGTTGCGTGCTGTTTCCAATATGATGCACTAAAACACCCTCGTTAAGAGATAAAAGACCTGCTGTGTTGGGGAACACAGCGGGTTTTTTCTATTATAAGGGGGTAACTCAAATCGATTCCATTGTGGATCGAAACCAGCTAGAGAAGCCTCATGTCGATTATTAAAAGTATCTCCACGTCATTTGCCCCCATCCATAAAGAAGGTTGGCGGTTCGTCGCTATTTTCGCGGCGGTCACTCTTTTGTTCTTTTGGTTGGGTTTCCAACCGGTAGGCTGGATTGGTGTTGTGCTCACCGCATGGTGTGCTTATTTCTTCCGTGATCCAGCCCGCGTCACACCCCTCCAAGAGGGATTGGTGATTTCCCCTGCCGATGGCCGCGTGAGCGCCATTGAAAATGTAATCCCACCACCGGAGCTCGATTTGCCGCGCGAAATGATGACACGCATTTCAATTTTTATGAATGTGTTTGATGTCCATGTGAACCGCAGCCCGGTGCCAGCGCGCATAACCAAACTAACTTATGTGCCTGGTAAATTTTTAAATGCAGAACTTGATAAGGCCAGTGAAGACAATGAACGCCAAGCTTTAACACTGGAGACAAGCGGCGGCATCCAATTAGGTGTGGTCCAAATTGCGGGACTCATTGCAAGGCGCATCGTGAAATTTGTGAATGATGGTGATAAGCTTGAAGTGGGGCAGAGATTTGGTCTCATTCGCTTTGGCAGCCGCGTGGATGTGTATTTGCCAAATGGCATTGCGCCCTTGGCATGTTTAGGGCAACGCGCCATAGCGGGCGAAACTGTCTTGGCGGATTTAAATGCAACTGGTGCTGGCCGCACTGGGCGCAAAGCTTAAGCCCATGACAACGCCCCCCAGCAACAAACGCTTTCAACCCATTCCCATCCGCTACTTATTGCCGAACTTGGTCACCTTGTTGGCTTTGTGCAGTGGCGTAACCGCCATTCGGTTCGCAATTGAAGGGCGTTATGAGTTTGCGGTGGGTGGCGTGATCTTCGCATTGGTTTTGGATGCTATGGATGGTCGTCTTGCGCGTTATCTGCAGGGCACATCGCGCTTTGGCGCAGAACTTGATTCCCTTGCGGATTTTGTAAACTTCGGCGTAGCCCCGGCACTGATGCTTTATTTTTGGTCTTTGAACACGATGAAGACTCTAGGCTGGGTCATTTGTCTTATGCTGGCCATTGCCTGCGCCTTGCGCTTGGCGCGTTTTAATGTAGCCTTGGATGATCCCAATAAACCAGCTTGGGCCTCAGCCTATTTTACCGGTATGCCAGCCCCAGCGGGAGCCATGCTGGCCATGCTACCATTTTATTTGGGCTTTCTCGGTTTTATCGACGAAGGTCACAGCCATGTCAGAGCCATTGCAGGATTTGTGGTGCTCATCGCAATTCTGATGGTCAGTCG
>JANPGD010000064.1:0-5293 GCA_031423845.1 Hyphomicrobiales bacterium
CTTTGTGAAGCTGCATTGCATTTGATCAAGTTCCCCAATGCTGGCGTTGATAAGCTCACTCAGTTTGTGCTTGGTCCTGATTTCCCCACAGGTGGCATCATTACCGATAAACATGATGATATCGTTGAAGCCTACAAAACAGGTAAAGGCAGTTTCCGCGTTCGTTGCCGTTGGGAAAAAGAAGAACTAGCGCGCGGTGGCTGGCAAATTGTCATCACCGAAATTCCATATCTCGTGCAAAAAAGCCGCCTCATTGAGCGCATGGCGGAATTGCTCAACGATAAGAAGCTCACATTACTGGGTGATGTGCGCGACGAGTCGGCTGAAGATGTGCGCGTGGTGCTGGAACCTAAAACCCGCAACATTGATCCTGAAGTGTTGATGGAGCAAATGTTCCGCAACACAGAACTTGAAGCCCGCATTCCGCTCAACATGAATGTGCTCTCTGGAGGGAAAATTCCGCGTGTTATGTCGCTGCGAGATGTGTTGCGCGAATGGCTGGACCATCGCAAGGAAGTGCTGCAACGCAAATCCAATTTCCGCCTGAAGGAAATTGCGCGGCGCTTGGAAATCCTTGGCGGTTATCTCATTGCCTATCTCAATCTCGATGAGGTAATCCGCATTATCCGTGAAGAGGATGAGCCGAAACCTGAATTGATGCGCGCATTCAAACTCACAGATACTCAAGCAGAAGCCATTCTCAACATGCGTCTTCGTGCGTTGCGTAAGCTTGAGGAAATGGAAATCCGCACCGAGCATGATAAGCTTTCTGCAGAGCAGGGCACTTTAAATGATTTGCTCAGCTCTGATGACAAACAATGGAACACCATTTCGGACGACATTAAAGCCGTTAAAGAAACCTACTCCAAAAAAACTAAACTCGGTGCACGACGTACTGATTTTGCTGAAGCTCCAGTGATTGATATTGATCTTGATCAAGCAATGATCGAGAAAGAGCCCGTCACAATTGTCTGCTCCGAAAAGGGCTGGATCCGCGCTATGAAGGGTCACATCGAAGATGTGTCCACGCTGACCTACAAAGACGGGGACCGCGAAAAATTTGTCGCCAAAGCGTCCACAATTGATAAAATTATGTTGTTCTCATCGTCAGGAAAATTTTTCACACTCGAAGCCAACAAACTTCCTGGGGGTCGTGGCCATGGTGAACCCGTGCGCTTGCTCGCCGATATTGATGCTGTAGATTCAATTGTCGCTGTCTTCGTTTACCAAGCCGGAGCCAAACGCCTACTGGCCTCGACAGATGGTGATGGTTTCATTGTTGCCGAAGACGAATGCCTCGCCAACACGCGCAAAGGCAAGCAAGTGCTGAACGTAAAAGCGCCAAACGAGGCGTTGGTTTGTGCGCCGTTTAGTGAAGGGGCCGATCATGTGGCAGCCGTGGGTGACAACCGCAAGCTGATCATCTTTAAGTCCTCTGAGCTGCCAGAAATGGCGCGGGGTAAGGGTGTTAGGTTACAAAAGTTTAAAGATGGCGGATTGTCGGATGCTTGTGCCTTTAAACTGGAAGATGGTCTGACATGGGTCGATAGCTCCAGTCGCAATTGGACTGTGACCGAATTAGCCGAGTGGATTGGCGAAAGGGCGCAAGCAGGCCGGCTGCCACCAAAAGGATTTCCTAAGAATAATAAGTTCAGTTGAGTTAACAGAGCTCAGGGAAATGGCCACAAAAACTTCGATTATTCAATTTAGAAGTGTCGCCATACACCTGAATTAAATTTTTGATTGAATTCAGAGGTTTTTCCCTAAACCAATTGTTATACATATGCGCCCTAGATGAGGGATATGTAGGAAGTGTTAAGTTCTCCTTCGAATCTGGAAAGACAAAGCCGCTTGGGGAGCGGTTTTTCGGTGCGAATGGGAGTCTCGCAGAAGGGTCGAGTATTGTGGCATGATACAGGGGCGTAGATATTGGGTTGAGAGTGGTATGATGGGCTTGAACGCACCAGAGTTTCACAACTTGACCACGAAAGAAGAGCGGCTGAAATTTGAGAGCGGCCATGTGCGCATCACTACGGGTGATCACGGCACTGAAATAAAATGGACAGTTCTTTCCCCCTGCTTGTCTTCGCTATTTGTGGTCCATGATTGGTTATTATCGGCAACCGGGCCATTTGTTTTGCGGTTTTATGTTTCGGGTTGGTTCGAGGAGTTTTATCAAACTCATCAGCAAGCAAGCAGACGTATTGATGAAATTATCGCGCGCGGAGACCGTCATTTGACCAAGCGCACATTTGTTCAAGAAGTAGAACCAAACGCAACCACTTTGACACCGCTCCTCAACGATTGCTTGATCAGCAATGTTTCACCGGAAGACTATGCCGTTGAATGTAGTTTCGAAGAAGCCTCACAACAGTTTGTCGTTGATAAAGTTGGGCCAAAATCACCGATCAGTAAATTTTATGGAACTTACCTGTCTTCATTTCCATGCCAGTCCATTGGTTCATACAATGATACCGTCAGCGAAGCCTATAAGCATGTGATCAATACGGGTAAGCCCCGCTCCGACCATATTCTAGCGGCGTTTCGGTTGCCCGATAATCAAGTTCACTGGGTGCCTTATCAAAGACTAATTTTGCCCAAGCGCGGCGTACCAGGCAGTCACAGTGTTGTGGTGGTATCAGAGATTTCACGTATCAGCTTTAACGTGATCTAATCGCCAATTTTCAAACCGTCTCAGCTGGAACACAGGCCTTCAATTCGGTCAGTTCTTCTTCCACCAACTGCTCAAGGTAGGATTTTGAAGCAACGGCTAGATATTCAACGGCATCAACGCCCTCTGAAAACCACTGCCAGCGCAAAAAACCGCGTTCAAGATAAGGGTAACCCATGCGGCTGGCATAACCGCGGGTCGCCATGTGATAGCTGGTCAGCGCCCAAATGGCTTCAGGGTTCCATTTTAACAATGCCAGAAGAGCACCGAGCTTAGAAAACACATCAATAGTCTGGCGTGCCTTTATATTTTTGCTGAGCCACAACTCACCGTGATAGACCAGTCGTCCATTTAGCTTTTCAGAAATACTTCCTTCCGGCGGGTTAGCATTGCTAGGCACCATAAGTTCCTGCCTGCGCATATAAACGCCAATCATGTAGCTGGGCAACCAGTCTGCAAGGCTGGTTGAAACGTCGTCGCAGCGATATGCTTGCATGCCCACAGTCTGGTTGTTGTCGTCAACCAATTCCATCCAGAAAGCGCGTTCATTGCTAAAATCACACACACTTGGATCATGCATGGGGCCAACGGGCGCACCGCGCAGTGCGAGCCTCACTTGGCCAAACGCTTTGAGGTCGGTACTGGTGCGCACTTGAAATCCAGCAGCCTTGAGCTGGCTTTCGAGTTCGGTACACAACCTGACCACTCCCAAAGGATTGTGAAGTCCCACACGTCCCACGTTACACACCCTTATTTTACCGAAGCATTCGTGGAGCGATTGAGTTGGGGAGTCAATAATATTTATGGATTTTCAACCTTAAGGGTTAATCAGTTGTGGGCCACTTTTCAGCAGAACGGTATAAATACCAACCATCTGCCGAGAGTCGTTCCTGAGGCAGGAATCTGGCTTTATATTCCATTTTTTGCGAGCCTTTTACAAAATAGCCCAAATAGACATAAGGCAGGCCCATCCGTTGTGCCCTTAAAATACTTTCCAAAACCACGAGGGTGCCGAGGCTTCGATCAGAATAAGGTGGCTCAAAAAAACTGTATATGAGTGAAAGCCCATCACCCAAAACATCCAAAAGGACAGCGGCAATCAGTTCGCCTTGTTGGGGATGATTTTCTGCAAATCTAAATTCTATCAAACGGCTATCAGCCGTCGTGTCATCCACCATGGCGGCAAAATCGAGAACACTCATGTCAGCCATACCGCCTTCAGAATGGCGGGTATCGATATAGCCCCGAAACAAGGAATAATGTTCGCTGGTGGCTTGGGCTCGAACCACTGAAGCCACCACATCTTTGTTACGCTTTAAAACCCGCTTGAAACTCTTGGTCCAATCAAAACTGTTGACCGGCACCCGCGTAGAAGAACAAGCCTGGCAATGATCACAGGCAGGGCGGTAAGCAATATTCTGGCTTCGCCTAAATCCACCCTGCGAAAGCTGCGTGTTTAAATGTCGCGAATCTTGGCCAACCAAATGCGTAAAAACCTTGCGCTCAAATTTGCCAGGCAAATAAGGACAAGGTGTTGGCGCAGTAATAAAGAACTGCGGAAAATTGCGGCGTTCAATAGACAAGTATCTCTCCGATCTCTGCGAACTATAGGCCATTAAGCTGGAATTTTGCTAGAGTTTCTTCTAAGACACACAAAAATTTAGGATGGGCCAATGACTTTAAAAACAGCATGGATAGGACTGGGCGTCATGGGTTTTCCTATGGCGGGGCATTTGCAGCGCAAAGCGAATGTGGACATGACGGTTTTTAACCGCACGGCTGCCAAAGCTGAAAAATGGGTGAACACCAATATTGGCAAATCTGCCACCACACCAAAGGCCGCAGCGGAGGGCGCTGATTATGTGTTTGCTTGCGTTGGCAATGACCAAGATTTGCGAGACGTGACCATCGGACCAGACGGCGCTTTTCATAGCATGAAGCAAGGTTCAATTTTTGTCGATCACACCACAGCCTCAGCGGATGTGGCCCGTGAACTTCACTCTGAAGCAAAGAAACGTGGCATTGGTTTTGTTGATGCCCCGGTTTCAGGCGGGCAAGCAGGTGCAGAAAATGGCTTACTCACGGTTATGTGTGGTGGCGATGATGCGGACTATAAAAAAGCTGAACCCTTGATCGCCAACTACGCTCGCATGTGCCGAAACCTTGGTCCGGCTGGTTCCGGCCAACTCGCTAAAATGTGCAATCAAATTGCTATCGCAGGATTGGTGCAAGGTTTGGCCGAATGCGTCCAATTCGGCATGAATGCAGGATTGGATATGGAGCAGGTGATCGACGTGATTTCCAAAGGAGCAGCGGGATCATGGCAAATGGAAAACCGTCACAAAACCATGATCGCTGGTAAGTTCGATTTTGGTTTTGCCGCCGATTGGATGCGCAAAGATTTGGGAATTTGTTTAGCAGAAGCCCGCAAGAACCAATCGCATTTGCCAGTAACCGCACTGGTTGATCAACTCTATTCCGAAGTGCAAAAAATGGGCGGTGGCCGTTGGGACACATCGAGTTTGATTGCACGGTTAAACCGTTGATTAGCCTTTGAGCTCACGCGCCATGCTCAATGCGAAGTACGTCAGCACACCATTGGCACCGGCGCGCTTAAACGCG
>JANPGD010000065.1:0-2189 GCA_031423845.1 Hyphomicrobiales bacterium
TGGCCGCCACCCTCACAGATATTGTGGCTCATGCAAAAGGCCGTATCGCAGTCACAACTTTCGCATCACACGTTGAGCGCATTTCCTGCGCCGTAAAAGCCGCAAGAGCCAATGGCCGCGAAGTGGTGATTGCCGGCAGGGCGATGCGCAACACCATCGAGGCCGCGCGTAAATGTGGATACCTCAAAGATGCTGGCGCGTTCTTGGACGAAGATGCCTTCGGTTATCTGCCGCGCGAAAATATCATGTTGCTTTGCACGGGTAGCCAAGGCGAACCGCGCGCCGCCATTGCCCGCATTGGTGAAGACAATCATCCGAACATTGCATTGGAGGAGGGCGACCTCGTCATCTTCTCCGCCCGCACTATTCCTGGTAATGAAAAAGAAGTGAGTGCTGTCCATAATAATCTGGCTAAACTCGGTGTTGATATTCTCACTGCTGATGATGCTTTGGTGCATTCCTCTGGCCATCCGCGCCAAGGCGAACTTGCATTGATGTATGAATGGGTGCGGCCCCGCGTTGTCGTGCCCATGCATGGTGAGCCGCGTCATCTGCGCGCTCACTCTAACTTTGCAAAATCCAAGGGCATCAAAGAAACGCTGATCCTTGAAGATTTAAAGATCGCGCGTCTTTGTCCCGGCACTGCTGAAATTATTGACGAAGCTCCGGGCGGTCGCTTGCATTTGGATGGCAAACTGATTGTCGATTCCGTCGATGGCCCCGCCAAAATGCGCCGTAAATTATCCTTCGCGGGCATTGTGTTCCTGACTGTGGTGGTCAACGAAAAAGGCGAGTTGGACGAAGATATTGTGTTGTTAACTGATGGCGTTCCGGAAGGTCTTGATGAAGACTTTTCTGAAGCCGCCGAGAAAGCTTTTGACTCGATGCCGCGTGGAAAACGCAAAGAAGACGGCACTGTGGAAGAAACCCTGCGCAACGCCGTGCGCCGTGAAGCCGATGCGATCTGGGGAAAAAAGCCAGTGTGCAAAGTTGTGGTTGTGCGGGTTTAACCTTTTCTTGCCGTTCAGCCCTCGTCGTCCTAGCATATAGATATCCGGGGGCCTTTTGTTGAGAAGGCAGAAAATCATGTCAGATGAAGCACGCCAATTTGTTGGCTCAATCCCCAGCAATTATGATCGTTACATGGTTCCGCTAATTTTTAATCCTTACGCCCAAGATTTGGCCCAGCGCGTTGTAAAGTTAAAGCCGCGTTCTATTTTAGAAACGGCTGCGGGCACAGGCGTTGTCACTGCGGCCATTGCTGGAACACTATCATTGGGTGATACTTTGATCGCAACTGATCTAAATCCCGCAATGCTTGATGTTGCCAAGAAGGCGACCACTAAAACAGGCGTAACATTTCAACCGGCCGACGCCACATCTTTGCCATTTGCCGATGAGAGTTTTGATGTCGTAGTTTGTCAATTCGGAGTTATGTTTTTTCCAGATAAGCTTAAGGGATATAAAGAGGCATTTAGGGTTTTGCGCAAAGGCGGCACTTTTTTATTCAATGTGTGGGACGCTATAGAACTTAATGACGTTGCCAGCATCGTCAGTGCTACGCTTGCAAAAATGTTTCCCGAAAACCCGCCCACGTTTATGGCCCGCACACCCCATGGCTATAATGATATTGAGGGCATTAAGGCCACATTGGCCGCTGCCGGGTTCACCAATATAGCCGCAGAAGTTTTACCAAAGCGAAGCCTTGCCCCCTCCGCGAGGGAAGCCGCTATTGGTTATTGCCAAGGCACACCGATGCGAGGTGAGATCGAAACGCGCGATGCTGGAAAACTTGAACTCGCCACCGATCTGGCGGAAAAGGCAATCATAGAAAAATTGGGCAAGGGCCCAATTGATGCGGCAATTCAAGCGATAGTTTTCACAGCAATGCGACCTTAGAAATTACCTTTGCTTGCTTGGCGTGAGGTGCGAAATGCTATACTTCACGAATCATGAAGAAGCCTGTTTCGCCCCCATCGCCACCCGCCGTCACTGAAAACATTGAGCTGCAAGCTGCGCTTGAAGAGCGCTATTTAGCTTATGCGCTCAGCACCATTATGCACCGTGCTTTGCCGGATGTGCGCGATGGGTTGAAGCCTGTGCACAGGCGCTTGCTGCATGTGATGCGTATTCTCAAACTTGATCCGAACACCGCTTTTAAAAAATGTGCAAAGATTGTGGGCGATGTG
>JANPGD010000066.1:0-1951 GCA_031423845.1 Hyphomicrobiales bacterium
ATTCCCGTGGAGCCCGGACTTTCCTCCCTTGCACCCTTTCGAGCCTAGCAAGAGCGGCCATCCAGCCGACTGGTGAAGGTGGGGTTAGTGGGCAATTAGGCCAGGGTCAATAAATCTCTTGCAATCAGGCTAGCGCGCACCATGTTTCGGCGTGACTAAGGGGCACCATCACATGACCAATGCCGAAACACTGAAAGTTCTAAACCGCCTAAAATTGCTCTCGCGCTTCATGGATGCCGGCTGGGGTATCCCCGGCACTAAAGTTCGCTTCGGTGCTGATAGTGTTTTAGGCTTGGTCCCCGGTGCTGGCGATTTGGCTGGCATGGCGATCTCGCTTTACGTGGTGGTCAAAGCTTATGAACTCGGAGCCCCCAATCACATCCTCGCCCGCATGGTAGGCAATGTGGCCATCGATACAGGGCTAGGTGCAATTCCCGTGTTGGGCGATATTTTCGACGTGTTCTTCAAGTCAAACATCAAGAATGTTGACTTACTTCATGATTTTCTTAAGAAAAGTGGGAAGGTTTAACAAAGGGACCTTTCGCTCATTCGTAAGCAGATCACAGTCACATTTCAACGATTTGTGCTAGACTGCGCGTCTACTCCGCCTCATCCACGCCAAACGCAACTGGCCCAAAACGAATGGTCGGTGTGAAAAGAGTTATGATGAACCAAGACATCACCGCCTATAACACAGCCCAATCTCCTGCAAACCAAGCCATAAGCGACCGCCTCGCTGCCGAACTCACGCGTGGCCTCCCCAAAGCGGAAAGCAAAATCTGGCATGGGGGGCCGGTTTGGTTTTTGGATGGCAACCCCGTTGCAGGTTACTGGGTGCGTAAAACCGGCGTGCAGCTGCTGTTTTGGAGCGGGCAATCTTTTGACGAGCCAAGCCTAAAACCCGAAGGCAAATTCAAGGCTGCCGAAGTCCATTATAAGGATGCCTCCGAAATCAACTCTGCCGATGTGCAGCGCTGGCTTGCCAAAGCCGCTTTGATCCAATGGGATTACAAGAACATTGTAAAGCGCAAAGGCAGGTTGGAAAAAATTGGCGCTTGGTAAACGCACTGCCTCTTTGCCTCTCGCGCCCTTCTGTTCTATAAGTGTTTCCATGCGCATTTTTGTTTTTCTAGCGGCGATGATCGCCAACTTCTCGCCTTCCTTCGCTCAAGAGCGCCAATGGTCGCTCAATGCGCTGGGGCCGGAGGCATTTTTGGTTTTTGGCGTGGCCGATACGGATGATGTGGGATTAAGTTTCTGGTGTAAAATTGGCAGCGGCAAAATTTCAATTTTTGAACGCTTTGATCGCGAAGTAATTCAAAAAGATCAAATCGCCAAAGTGAAACTGAAAGTGGATGCAGAAGTCTTCGACATCAAAATGCAAGCCAGCGTAAGCAATGACTCAAAAGCCGGAAGCCTCGAAGGACCCGTTAGTGTTGATGGAACCGTGATGAAGGCTGTGTTGCATGCGCAGTCTTTCAGCCTCACAGCCTTTGGCCACACATCGAGCTATCCGCTGGTCGATGCCGAGGTTGATGGGTTGCTAAAAACTTGTTCGGGTGAGATTGCGAATTAGCCTCGCAACAACTTATGCAAAGTTCCTACCGTCGATTGATCAGCAATGCCGTCGACCAACGCGACCCGAAAGTGTCGTTGAAAAGCTTCCACCACAATTTTGGTGCGCTGGTCAAACGCACCATTCACTGAGATGCCATAGCCATACAACTTTAGCATCGCCTGAAGCGCCATCACCGCATCGCCTTGGTCGCCCAATTGCAAAAACGCACCCCCTGAAATCGGTTCAGAAACAACCCAGTGTCCAAGCTCATGCTGATGCAACATTTGCCAATTAAACTTTTCGCCAGGGTCCACTTTGCGCCCCGGTGCCACATCCGAGTGCGCTAAAATCCGACGCGCAGAAATGGGTTGTCGCGTTACAATATCTTTGCAC
>JANPGD010000067.1:0-8645 GCA_031423845.1 Hyphomicrobiales bacterium
GGCCCCGTGCGCTTTGGCGTTCTCCGTCGCCAGATTGGCGACATCTCACAACGCATGCTCACTGAAACTTTGCGCCACTTGCAGCGTGATGGATACGTGTCGCGCAAAGTTTACCCCACGGTTCCGCCATCCGTAGAATATGCGCTGACCGATTTAGGAAGGTCACTGCTGGCTCCGCTGGAACAATTGGTGCAGTGGTCTGCCAACAATCACAATGTGGTGCGTGCGGCCCGCGTAGAGTTTGATCAAGTACAATAAAAAAGGCTCCGTTTCCGGAGCCCTTCAATCTCAATTTGAAAACCTTACTGCGCTTCAGCTTTCAACTGTGTGTTACAAGCCGACCAATATTGTGGCCACTTCATGCCCACTTGCAATGTGCCAGCTTCCTTCTCGCCACGCCAACGTGCGCCACAAGCGCGGGCCCGTTGGTGAGCGGCCAATTGACCCGGCGTGAAGGCTTTGCCGTTCTTATCAACCAGCTTTATAGGTGTTTTATCGACTTTAACCGTTGGTTCATCGGGCGTTTCATCCTGCATGACGACAACTGGTTTTTTAATCTTTTTCACCTTCACCATAGGGGCAGGGGTCACTGCGGCCACCGGAGTGACAACGCATTTTGCCGCGACAAAACCTTTCCAATCCATTCCTTCTGGAACCGTGCCAGCGGCTTTCATGGCCTTCCATTCGGTGCTGCAATTTTGCATGAAACTGCCGGATGGTGTTTTGGTGGTATTTGCAACAACAGGAGCTACCGGAACTTCCGCAGCTTTAACTTTGGTCTTCTTAACTTTAACAGGCTTAACAACCGGCTCTGCAACCACAGGATCAGCAGGTTCAACAGCAGCAGCATCGGCAGCACATTGGTGCTTCATAAAGTCTGTCCATTTGGTATCGGCACCCAAAGTGTCAGCGGCTTTGGCGGCTTTAAATTTAGCGCTGCAATCCGCCATGAAAGTTGATTTTGCACTGGCCTCAACAGCTATCAGGGGAGCTGTGCTCAGCATCAGAGCGAATGCCAGAGACATGTTGCGAAGTGAAAGAGTCATAATTTGCGCATCCTATAATTTAAAGTCATCTGCCATTGGCCACAGTCATGGGTTTTTCGATTCCCGCTAACAATGACTTTACTACGAACTAAAAGCGTTTGAAAGGCGGTAAATGAATTACCTTTTCGTTAGGATCAGTTTGGGTCATTGTGGAAAAAACATTGGAGAAATCGCGTGAGTCTCGAAACTGATATTGCCCAAATTACTGTTCAAGAAAGCACATTGCTCTTTACAAAATTTGATGAAGCCGATGCATGGTCCTTGGGCAACATAATGCACCAACTGGCAACCCGAAAAAACTTAAGCCTCGTTTTCGATATTCGCATTGGCATTCGTCCGTTGTTTTATTTCGCTATGCCCGGCACCACGCCTGAAAACCCAGATTGGGTGCGGCGCAAAATTAATACCGTCATGCGCTTTTGCAAAAGCTCCTACCGTGTTGGGCGAGAGCTTGAAATCAAAGGAACCAAATTTGACTCAACGCGCGGCCTTGACCCCATGGTTTATGCCAGTGCGGGTGGCGGTTTCCCTATTCACATTATTGGCACGGGGGTTGTTGGCTCTGTCACAGTATCGGGCATTCCGCAGCGCGAAGATCATAATTTTATCGTTGAAGCCATCGCCGCATTTCTCAAAGTCGATCATGTAAAAATAGCGCTCGGCTCCGAAAATCAATGAACAATCTCGATTTCTGGTTTTGGGCTTGTGCCATTGTCGCTTCACTATTGGTCGGAGCGTCTAAGGGCGGCTTACCGGGAGTAGGCGTGTTGGGTGTGCCAATTCTGGCCCAAGCAACGTCGCCCGTTGTAGCGGCAGGATTACTCCTTCCCATACTCATCACCAGCGACATGTATGGCCTTTGGATTTACCGAAAAAACTATGATCTGCGAAATATTCAAATTGTGGTTGCCGCATCAATCATTGGTATCGCTGTCGGCTGGGCCACCGCCCATATCACCAGTGATGCTTTGGTAAAATTAATTGTGGGCGTAATTGGCCTGTCTTATTTTGCTGATGCATTGTTAAAATCGCGGCGCGTTGTTGCTCCTAAGACGGCCGACATTCCGCGCGGTATATTTTGGGGGAGCATTACGGGCTTTACCAGTTTTGTGGCCCATGCGGGTGGACCGCCTTATCAAATGTATCTCTTGCCACAAAAGCTCGACAAGATGACTTATGCCGGAACAGCAACGATTACTTTCGCCATCATCAATTTGCTTAAGCTTCCACCCTACTGGATGCTCGGACAAATCAATCTCACCAGTTTGGAGATTTGTGCTTGGCTCACTCCGGTGGCACTGATTGGCGCTTATCTGGGTTTTCATATGACCAAGGTGTTGCCTGAAAAACTGTTTTTCAGATTTGTCGAAGTGGCGCTGTTTCTGTTGTCAGTCAAATTAATTTGGGATGGTGTTGGTGGATTGACAAAAATCTGAACCACGGGCAATTTTCAAACTGAGCGGGGCTCATGAATCGGAGTATCACTATGAAATCCATTTGCGCTTTTGCGCTCGCCCTCGTTTTATCAATTCTATCTTTGACACCAGTCCAAGCCGATGAGGGTGCTCGTGTCATTCTCGTGCTCGATGCTTCAGGCTCGATGCGCGCCAAGATTGATGGCAAAACCAAAATGGATATCGCCAAGCAGGTGGTGGGGTCCATCATTAAAACGTGGAAACCCGAAGATGAGCTGGGCCTCATCGCCTATGGTCACCGCGAGAAAGGCAGCTGCTCCGACATCGAGGTTTTGCGCGAACCGGGAACGCTTGATGCAAACGATTATATGAAAGCCGTAAAGGGTCTGAATCCAAAAGGTAAAACCCCAATGACGGCGGCTGTTAAAATGGCCGCTGAGTCGCTCCAATTTACCGAAAAAAAAGCCACCGTCATTCTGGTGTCTGATGGCATTGAGACCTGTGATTTAGATCCTTGTGTCGTTGCTGATGAGCTGGAAAAGCTGGGCGTAAACCTTACTGTTCACACAGTTGGTTTTGGCTTGGACGACAAAGGTGCGGTCGCTCAACTCAAATGTCTAGCCGAGAATACTGGCGGCACATTTTCAACGGCTAACAACGCTGACGAATTACAAAAAGCGTTGAAAAAAACAGTGGCAGCAAAGCCGGAGAAAAAAGTTGAAGTCATAGAAAATAATGTGGTTGGTCATGTCACCATGGCCGAAGGTGTGGAGCTTCCAGAAAAATATAACGCGCCCACATGGGCATTCTATGAATCAAATAATGGAGAGCGCGGCAAACAAGTCGGCACTGAATATTATTCAAACATGAAAGCCAATATCGCAACGCCCGGTGATTACATCGCGCGCATAACCGATGATAAAGCAGAAATTGAAGTGCCTTTCAAAGTCGAAGAGGGCAAGCAAACTAAGATCGAGGCAAACTTGCAAGCTGGCATCGTGAAGATGCTGGCATTCATGGATGAGCAAACGCCGATCCCCGCTGAAAACACCAATGCCACTTGGCTCATTTACAATGAGCAGGGCAAACATCTTGGCACTGAGTACGGTGGGGAACAAATGTTCTTGGCCAGTGCTGGCAACTATAAAATGCGCTTGGTACTTGGCGATGCAAAAACCGAAGAAACCGTTGCATTTATAGCTGGAAAAAACTCCGAGATGAAGATGACATTGGGAGCAGGGGTAATTGAAGTCACCGCAGTTTATTCTGAAGGCGGCGATGCTGTGCCAGAAGGGGCAGCAATTGAACTGCGTAAAGGCAAGCCCGATCTTGACGGCAAATATGAGCGGCTGACAACCGACTATAAATCACCATCGCAATTCTCAGCACCTGCTGGCCAATACAAAATATTTATCGAGAAAGATTATGCAAAAGCAGAAGCTGATGTAGATTTGAAATCGGGTGCTCGCGAAAAGCTGCAAGTCAATCTGCAGGCGGGCTATTTAGCAATAAAAAGCGCTGGTGCTAAAACCTTCGAAGTATACGCTGCCAAAAAGAAATTGGACGGAAGCCGCGAGAGAATTGCCACTGAATATGGCGAAGAGTTGAATAAAGCCTTCAATGCCGGAAGCTATCATGTGATTGTTTACGGCGAAGCGGATGCTATTTTGGCTGAAAAAGATTTTGAAGTGAAGGCGGGAGAACGCACCGAGGCAAACGTTCCCTAATACAATCGGCACAATGTTTTGCTTGCGTGTTGCGCCATACGCTGAATAGTGTGGCGCATCATGAAACTCAAATTTCACACGTTAGATGTTTTTACAAATCGCAAATTTTCTGGCAATCCGTTGGCCGTCGTGCTCGACGCTGATGACTTGACCACCGCGCAAATGCAAACCATCACCAAAGAGTTCAATCTCTCTGAAACCACATTTGTGATGAAGCCGGATGATCCGGCCAACACGGCGAAGATGCGGATATTCTTTCCCGGAGGTGAAATGCCATTTGCGGGCCACCCCACATTAGGCACGGCCATTTTATTGGCGGAGCTTCGTAACCTTGATGAAGTACGGTTCGAATTGAAAGCGGGTCTTACCCCAGTAAGGATCAATCGAAATGAAGGTCAATATGCAGGCGTATTCACGGCGCCGACCATCCCTTCACTTGCAACTGCAATTCCGCCAACTGTAGCTGAGGTGGCACAGGCTTTGAATCTAGAGGAAGCAGACATTGGGTTTGATCAACACAACATTGTTGTAACCCGTGGGGCGATTGGGTTTCTCTGTGTGCCGCTCAAGTCTCGAAAAGCGTTGGAGCAATCAAGGGTTCTAGAGCCGCATTGGTCAGCGATCTTGAATAAAATTGAAGGTCTCGATGCTGCCTATCTCTATACACGCGGTGGTGATGGCCAGAAGACGAATTTCAGGGCCCGCATGTATTCCCCCACAGGTGGTATTCCGGAAGATCCGGCGACAGGTTCGGCCACTGTGCAACTTGCAGCTCAATTGCTCAACGCCGAACATCTCAATGACGGTACACATAGCTGGAACTTAGAGCAGGGCTATGAAATGGGTCGCCCATCTGATTTGAGTTTGGAGGCGGATGTGAAATCTGCCAAACTTATCGCAGTACGCGTGGGCGGCAGCGCCATTCGATTAATGAGCGGGGAGTTTGAACTATGAGCCTGACACAATTACTATTGATTTTTCATTTGCTCGCCATCTCATTGGGGCTGGGCATCGGATTTTCTAATCTTGTCGGCTTTCGCGTCGCCAAAAACCTAGGCGGTGAAAAAGCCATAGGCATTGGGGCGCACCGCGAATCGCTTCTGCCCTATGGCGATGTGATCTTTGTAACAATTCTTGCCAGCGGTTTGCTGTTGCTCTGGACAAAATACAACATGCAAGTGCCAAGCCCATGGTTCCACGTGAAAATGGCAGCCGTTGGTGTTTGGATTGTGTGCTTCGTGTTGATGCGTCTGCGCGTGCGCAAATTTTTGACCAGCCGTGATATGGCATTGTTGCCACTCGTCCGCACTTACGCGCATGTGGTGATTACGGCTGTCGTGGTGGCGCTGGTTTGCGCCGTCATGGCCTTTTCGGCTTAATTATTCGATTGCGAGTTTAGCTTTGGCCTCGGCAATCACGTCAAGGCCTTCCTGATCATTGCCAGCACCGCACAACTGCACAGCCTGCTCGCGCAAGTCAGTCACTTCGGTTTTAACATCAGCATCCAACTCAGTCTTAGCCAAAGCCGCATCAATCTTGGCAACATCATCAACGCACTGTCCAGCAAAAGCGGGCAGGGCGAAACTGAGGGAAAGGACTGCGGCAAGGGCAAGAGTCTTGAACATGATGATTCCTAAAATGAACTTGGGCGATTGATGCCCGCCAATTTAGGCAAGATTAAGCCGAGTCGGGAGCCGACGCAAAATCATAGTTAAGAATGCGCGACTTGCGCTTGCACCTAACTTGCGTTAAGCGAAATCCATGTGCGCATCATACACAGTGTTGGATCTACTTCTGCTTAGCTGCCCCTGAGGGTCGGCCGGGCATTGCCTTGGCCCTACAGGGGATAAAATCAAGAATAACCCCAGCAGCGAAAGAACCCCACTAAAATGATGATCGACCCTCAAGCAAAATATCGTCCATTCCCGCAAATTACGTTGCCAGACCGACAATGGCCATCGAAACAAATCACCAAAGCGCCCATTTGGGCATCCGTTGATTTGCGTGATGGCAACCAATCCTTAATCGAGCCCATGGGACACGAGCGCAAATTGCGCATGTGGAACGCGCTGGTTCAAATGGGTTTCAAAGAGATTGAAATCGGCTTTCCATCGGCCAGCCAAACGGATTTTGATTTCTGCCGTTTCCTCATCGACAACAATAAAATCCCTGATGATGTCACCGTGCAAGTGCTGGTGCAATGCCGTGAAGAGTTAATCACCCGCACCTTTGAGGGCATTCGCGGGGCGAAATCGGCCATCGTGCATTTTTATAATTCCACATCGGAATTGCAGCGCCGCGTGGTGTTCAAGCAAGACCGTGCAGGTATCAAGCAGATCGCAGTCAACGGTGCAAAGCTGATCAAAACGCTAGCCGAAAACAGCGGCATGGAAGATGCCATCCGTTTTCAATACAGCCCGGAAAGTTTCACCGGCACCGAACTCGATTATGCCGTTGAAATCTGCGAAGCGGTGATGGATGAAATTCGCCCCACGCCTGCAAAGCCCATCATTCTCAATTTGCCATCGACTGTTGAAATGGCCACACCCAACATTCACGCCGACCAGATTGAATGGTTCTGCCGCACAGTGAAAAACCGCGATAGCATTATCATCTCGCTGCACCCGCATAATGATCGCGGCAGCGCCGTGGCCGCAACCGAATTGGCATTGATGGCAGGCGCTGACCGTGTGGAAGGCACGCTGTTCGGCAATGGTGAGCGCACCGGCAATGTGGATTTAATCACCTTGGCCATGAACCTGTTCACACAAGGTGTGGCTCCCAATTTGGATATTTCAAATGTGAATGATCTCATTCGCATGGCCGAATATTGCACGCAATTGCCCGTCCACCCGCGCCACCCTTATGCGGGCGAATTGGTGTTCACGGCCTTCAGTGGCTCGCATCAGGATGCCATCAACAAAGGTTTCAAGCACATGAAGGCCAGCAACCAGCCCTTGTGGGAAGTGCCTTATCTGCCGATTGACCCCATGGATTTGGGCCGCTCTTACGAGGCCGTGGTGCGCATTAACAGCCAAAGCGGCAAGGGAGGCATTGCTTATATTATGGAAACCGAACACGGCATTGAATTGCCGCGTAGATTGCAAATCGAATTTTCCAAAGTGGTGCAGCAAATCGCCGATGGCGAAGGCGTAGAAGTCGAAGCCTCAAGATTGTGGGCCGCATTTGAGAGTGAATATCTCGAAGGCAATGGCCGCTATAGTTTTGTGGAACACACCAGCTCATCCGACCATGGCGACCAACCCATCACCGCCAAACTGCTGGTGGACGGCAAAGCCAAAACAATCAAAGGCCATGGCAATGGCCCGGTTGATGGTTTCGTGGACGCAATCCGCAAAGACAGCGGCATCACTTTCGACGTGGCCGATTACCGCGAACACGCCATGGGCCACGGCGCCAACGCCGCCGCCATTGCGTACGTTGAATTACGCCTCGCCGATGGCAGCAGCCTGTTCGGCGTGGGCATCGATAAGAACATCGTGGTGGCCAGTTTGAAGGCTGTGGTGAGCGGGGTAAACAGGGCGGGTAAGCGGGGATAGAGTTTTAAATCTATTGCTTTGATGAAAGATCGATGTTATCAAAAGAGAACATAAATAGAACATTGTTGAGTCATCATGGCAGCAAATAAGCAGCAACGCATTCGCGATCCTATTCATGACTTGATTGTTTTTGATGGACCAGGAGTATCGCAACTTGAGGGGACGCTTTGGAATGTCTTGCAAACAAGGCCATTTCAACGTCTTCGTCGGATCAAGCAATTGGGGTTTTCTGATTTTGTTTATCCCGGCGCAACTCACTCGCGCTTTGCACATAGTGTAGGTGTTTTTCATACAGCGCGTCAGCTTATGGAAATCGTGAAGCGCCAAACAGGTTCGCGTCAGGACACGAGAGAAAATCACGCGCTCGCGGCAGCTTTAGTTCACGATGTCGGCCACGGCCCTTTTAGCCATGCTTTTGAAAAAGTTGGTAAGCGCCTGAATCTAAAGTTAGCGGACCATGAAACCTTGAGTGAAGAATTGATCCGATCTGGTGAGATCGCTGATGTGCTGAACAGGGAGATGGGTAAATGTTTTTCGGATGATGTTGCTGATATTATCAAGAAAAACGGCGTGAAAACTGTACATCATGCAGTTGTGTCGAGCCAATTTGATGCAGATCGGTTGGACTATATTCGGAGGGATCGTTTTATGGCAGGCTCGCAACATGCCGGAATCGATTTTAGATGGTTGCTTGCCAATTTGGAGATTGGTGAAGTGAAACGTGGTGTCGATAACACGCCTCTTAGCCCTGTCGAGACTTTTGTTATTGGGCCAAAGGCTGTTCATGCTGCGGAAGCTTTTGTTTTGGGTCTTTTTAAGCTTTATCCGACAGTCAATTTTCATAAGACAACACCTGGCGCTGAAAAACTAATAGAAGAATTGAATGTGCGGATTGTT
>JANPGD010000068.1:0-53208 GCA_031423845.1 Hyphomicrobiales bacterium
CGAACGAAAGTCAGCCTAAATGAGAACAGGACGCGGAATTAATTGGGGACAAGTCCAGTTTGCGCAACCGCATGCGTGGCGCAACGCCACCCTTCGCAAGCAAGACAGCAAAAACCGAAGCCGCATGCTTGCCAAGGGCGCGGCCTATATCACTTAACGATTGCCCAGTTTTCCAACGTTGCCAAAGCTCGTCTTTCTGTTGCTGCGATAAACCTGGTCGTCCTGTCCTTGCCATTGTGAGCCTCCGCGCGCCTCATGAAGTAAATCATGTTGCGCTGACCGATTGAACCCACCGTGGCTTTTTTTAAGATGTCTCTTTCGGCCTTCAACCTCACAACTTCTTTGCGTAGGCGGTCAAGCTCCAGCTGCTCAGGCTTCATCTGGCCAAGGCCCGGAAACGCATGTTGGGGATCAGCCCCAAACTCTTTGACCCAACGCCGTAAAACCGTATGCCTGATATCCAGATCGCGAGCCGCCTGGGCAAGTGACACACCCCGGCCCTTCATCATATTGACAGTCTCAAGTTTGAACTCGCGCGTATACTTTCTTCGTTCCATTTGAAATCTCCAGTTCCGTTAAAACACCTTAACTCAGTGTCCACGAAACCGGCAGCAGCTCAGTTCTGTCGTCGCAGTTTTTTTGCGGGCCGCAGCAACTGTCTTACTATATGCCTTCAGTACCTCGATCTGGCGCAGCTTAGGTGCAATCTGCTCTACTTCAAGTTTTTTCTGGTCGACTCCTTTCTCCTTTCGGTAAAGTATCTGTTTGAATTACAAAGATCGATTGGTGTCCGGGCGTCATTAGAAACTATCGACTTAAAATCAAAACGGCGGGAACTTTGCAACGATAGCCCCGTTGAGTGACCGACATGCGTTACGATTAGGTGCCGCACATCAAAAAACGAGGTTAAATATGAAACCGATTTTTCTAGCAGCAGTTGCTTGCCTAATTCTCAGTGGCCCAGCACTCGCTATGACCGACGTTGAATGCACTTCCTTGTGGAAGATTGCTGATGTCAACAGCGACGGAAAGCTGACCGGAATTGAAGGTGATCGCTATCTCGCGATGATGCGGATTGCCAACCAAACCGTGGGTGCGGACGGCACCATAACAGAGACCGTGTTTCAAGAAAGTTGCAAAACCGATTTTTTCAAAATCGCCGACGCTGATATCGGCGCACCATTGGCTGGGGCCAATAGCTTCACTGAAACTCAGGCGAAAGATCGCGTCGTTGCCCATGGCATTTCGATGCCAGCCTCTCTGGTGATGGACGACAAAGGAATTTGGCGCGGATCCGCCATGCAAGACGGCAAGAGCGTGACAGTTGCAGTTGATTATAAAGGCAATGTTGTCGCGCAGTAATTTAACATTTCAATGAAAGGCATTCACATGCAAACGATCACAAAAGTATATGATAGCTATAAGAAAGCCCATGGCGCGGTTGATGAATTGGTAACAGCCGGAATACCGATGTCGGAAATCAGTGTGCTGGCAAATCGTCAGGCTGGCGAACATCGGGGCGATTTTGAGGAAACTGAGCAAAGCACAGAAGCTGGTGCTGGCGCTGGTGTTGGGGCTGCCGTTGGCGGAGCTGCCGGCCTGCTAGCGGGGCTTGGTCTTATGGCCATTCCAGGCTTAGGCCCAGTGGTCGCTGCTGGCTGGTTAGCTTCCGCCGCAGTTGGTGCTGTGGCTGGCGGTGCAACAGGTGGCATCGTGGGTTCACTCATCAACGCCGGTGTTTCCGAAGACGATGCTCATATCTATTCTGAAGCGGTGCGCCGTGGTGGAACATTGGTTTCCGTGCAAACTGAAGACCATGACATTGCCAAAGTACAAGCGATCCTTGGCAACTTCATTCCGCTTGATCCCGTGGAGCAAGCAGCAGCTTATCGTCAGAGCGGCTGGGACAAATTTGATCCAGGTGCTGCCCCCTATGAAACCACCCGTGCGGCCGCTGAACGCGAACAGCGTTTGATGTAACCTAAGACCAATCAATAGAAATCAAACAGGAGAAAAATTATGGCTAAAACCTCAAAGAAACTTGATGACTTGTTTCACGACACATTAAAAGACATCTATTTTGCCGAAAAGAAAATTGTCGAAACTTTGCCAAAAATGGCCAAAGCTGCAACCTCACCCGAACTGAAGAAGGCCTTTGAAAAGCACAGGCTCGAAACTGAAGGCCACATTAAGCGCCTTGAGCAGGTTTTTGCAGTGATTGATGCAAAGCCGCAAACCAAAACCTGTGATGCCATCTTGGGAATTGTGAAGGAAGGCGAGGGCTTCATTGAAGAATACATGGGTTCTTCAGCGCTTGATTCTGCTCTCATAGCGGTGGCACAAACTGTCGAGCATTACGAGGTTGCGCGTTATGGCACGCTGAAATGCTGGGCCGGTGAGCTTGATCTTGATGATGCAATGGCACTTCTTGATGCAACTCTGCATGAAGAGAAAAAGACTGATGCAGCACTAACCGCATTGGCTGAGTCAGCGATAAACACGCAGGCGGAAGCGGCTTAAAATTTACATCGAAATATCACCACGAGAAATATTTTCTCGTGGTGTTTTTTTGCAAAAATTAGACTGAACATGTGGAACAATTTTAAGCGAGCCACGTTGATGTGAATAGGGCATTGCCCAACATTATCTAGGAGAAATTCAATGAACTCGATTATTTATCTCATTGGTTTAGTTGTCGTCGTTTTAGCGGTGCTTGGTTTCTTCGGCTTGCGTTAACTTCATATGACCCACGTCATTTACAAGATTGTTAAGCATGGAGAAGGGTGGGCCTATCAAGTTGGCGAAACCTTTTCAGAAACGTTCACCAGCTATGATGGCGCGCGGGAGGCGGCAAATGACGCGGCCCGCGAGCACCACCAGTCTGGAAATACCGTCGCTATTGCTTTCGAAGATTCGCATGGCCAATGGCATGAAGAATTATCGAACGGGCATGATCGACCCGAAACCACAGTTCAAGACTAACCCCGACAGGCCATGTCCCCCGCACCCTGTCGTTTCTGGGAAACCAGCGAAAAAGCTTCCAGCAATGGAAGCTTTTTTGGTGATGGACGTAACTCCGCGGCAACCAATTCGTGATGGAACCATGCGTTGAACAAGGCGTTTGCATCTTAACCGCCGCGCATAGTGCGCAGTGGTAAGTTGCAAGGACTCTTCAAAATGAAAAGAACTCTTATACTAGGTCTTATGATCTCAACCGTGGCCTTCGGTACTCTGAGCATGGCCGCTACTAGTTCGGAACCAGCAGTGTTGGCTAAAACATCAATGGGACAGGCTTGGGTTGATGCTAATGGAATGACGCTCTACACATTCGATAAGGATGCCAGCGGTAAATCCATGTGTAACGATGAATGCGCCAAAGAATGGCCTCCACTACCTGTAGCTGCCGATGGCAAAGCAAGTGGCGATTGGACCATCGTGACTCGCGATGATGGCTCAAAAATGTGGGCTTATGAGGGCCATCCCCTTTATACTTTCATCGAGGACAAAAAAGCCGGAGACGTTACTGGCGACAATAAGGATGGCTTTCATCTTGCCATATAACTTGATGGACCGGGGCAGGCGAATGAAACCTGCCTCGGTCCATTTTTGAGTCTCAAAATGCGCTAGTTCGCGGGCGGGGGAAAGACTCGACTGCCGTTGCGTTGGCCACAATGGGAGACCGGAAAAACCACTGCGTTCCTTATACCGTCGCGTCCGGTTGACACACGAACTGCGCAACATGTGAACCTCGCGATTTCTGTAATTGTTCCGTCCCTGAAACAAAATCACTCAGACCAGTGCAGACAGTTCCAATGCCACAAATATGATTAAATCCACAATGACATATGGAACTATTGCGAATGTCGGGAGTTCTATCAACCTGACCAAACACCAAAGGCATAGCTATGACCATTCCTCATTTTCACGCTGTCATCTGGGTCAATCACCATGAGGCAAAGATATTTCATTTCAATGCAACTGGTGCGGACCATGAAATACTGCATCCCGAAAATCCTACGTTGCATATCCATCACAAAGCCAACACCATCGGCAGCGGCCATGAAACACTTGATCCTTCTTTTCTTCACGAGATAGCAGCCGCGGTTGGGAGTGCTGGAGAGGTTCTCATTGTCGGCCCGGGCAATGCCAAGACGGTGCTTGTCAAACACATCTCCCAGCATGATAAAATACTGAAAGAAAAAATTCTTGGTGTTGAAACGGTCGATCACCCCAGTGATGGGCAGATCGTGGCCTATGCACGGAAATTTTTCAAGTCAGCAGACTCAATGCGCCCGCAATAAGTTTTTATAAAATTACGCGGAGGGCAAATAGATATGAGGCATCTTTTTAAGAAGAGCGCTCGACAATGGGATGACTTGCAGCCGATAAGCGCCGAGATTTTTGGTCATGAGCGCCTTCGCCAACATGCTCGCAGTTTGGCTGAATCCCAGCAGGTGACGATCCAACCACTCCATGTCTATTCAATCATAGACAGATTGCGCGACAATGCGGCGGCTTTAAATATTGCAGATAGCGAAATTTGTCGTGCGGTCGCGTTGGGAAAATCCATAACGCCTGCGGCTGAATGGTTGATCGACAATTATCACTTAGTTGAAGAACAAATTCGCCAAACGCGCGCTGACTTACCTCAAGGATTTTATCGGCAACTACCCAAATTGGCAGATGGTCCTTTGGCAGGACATCCGCGCATTTTCGGATTGGTTTGGGCGCATGTGGCCCACACAGACAGCCGGTTTGATGCTGCATCATTGACGGATTTTGTGAACGAATATCAGCGAGTTCAAGTGTTGACGATTGGCGAATTATGGGCGGTTGCGATCAGCCTACGACTGATACTTGTAGAAAATCTGCGTCGGATTTCGCAACGTATTGTGGAGTCTCGGAAGGCCCGCGAGGCCGCTGACGTGATTGCAGACGAAGTTTTGAACAGTGATCAAAATCAATCGAGCATCACCGATATATTCAAGCGGCTTAAAGAGCCCAAAGTCACCCAGTCGTTTGCAGTTCAACTCATTCAGCGTTTGCGCGACCATGATGGCCTTGCGGTGCAGATGCTCGATTGGTTGAAAATTAAAACCGATGGTTTGGGGTATACCCTTGAGTTCGCTGTTAACGAGGAACATCATCGTCAAGGCACGGCGAATGTGACTGTGCGAAACATCATAACCAGCCTTCGACTGATTTCAGATGTGAATTGGGAACTGTGGTTCGATGGCGTGAGCCATGTTGATGCGCTTATGCGCACCACGGCTACTTATGCTGACATGGATTTTGCAAGCCGCACAATCTATCGAACAGCGGTTGAGCAATTGGCCCGTGGTTCTAAGCATAGCGAGATTGACGTTGCACAGCTGGCCATCGATGGAACAGATGATGCGGGGCACAGACTGATCGGAATCGGGCGAAAAGATTTTGAAACGACGTTGAAATTTCGAACACCTATGTTGCGGCGCATTCGCATGGGCCTGCGCTCCGCGGGATTGCTTGGTTACCTTGGCAGCTCGGCATTCGTAACGATTGCCCTCCTTCTGTTGAGTCTCCTTCCAGTTCTTAAGCCTGATCTTTCAATATGGACTATTGTATTCATCACATTTCTGGCCTTAATCCCTGTTTCTGATGCAGCATTCGCCCTGATCAATTTTGCCATCACGCGGCTGATGGATGCATCAATTATTCCAGGTCTTGCTCTTCGTGAAGGTGTCCCCGCTCATCTGCGCACGTTGGTTGTTATTCCGACACTTCTCACATCGCACGAAGACATTGAGGAGTTGGTAGAACGCTTGGAAATTCATTTCCTCTCAAATGGAGATGGAGAACTCTATTTCGCACTCGCAACAGATTGGGCGGATGCAGATTCTGAACATGCAGCATCTGATGAACAATTGCTACGCACTGCAATTGATGGCATTGCGCGCTTGAATTTACGCCATGGCACAAACCGATTCATATTGCTTCACCGGTCAAGATTATGGAACCCACAACAGGGTAAATGGATGGGCTGGGAGCGTAAGCGCGGAAAACTGCATGAGCTCAATCGTTTGTTGCGTGGCGCTGTCGACACCAGCTTCATGGTGATAGCTGGGCGTTTGCCGGATGCGATAAAATACGTTCTGACTTTGGATGCAGATACAAGGTTGCCACGGGATGCAGCGCGACGGCTTGTTGGTAAAATTGCTCATCCGCTCAATCAACCGCAATTTGACTCCGCAACGCAGCGTGTGACGAGCGGCTATGGTGTGATGCAGCCGCGTGTAACTCCTTCGCTTCCAGTGGGCCATTATGGCTCGCTGTTTCAGCAAGTGTTTTCGACGACACGCGGCATTGATCCTTATATCTTTGCAGTTTCCGATGTTTATCAGGACGTTTTTGGTGAAGGGTCATTCGCTGGTAAAGGCATTTATGATGTTGATGCATTTGAAGCGGCAATGGCTGGCAAAATTCCTGAAAATGCCATGCTCAGCCATGATTTGTTTGAAGGCATATTTGCGCGTTCGGCTTTGGTGACTGACGTTGAAGTTGTTGAAGAGTTTCCTGAACGTTACAGCGTTGCAGCAGCGCGTCAGCATCGCTGGGTGCGCGGTGATTGGCAGCTTCTGCCTTGGATGTTGAATAGGTCATCAGCGAAACTTATTATTCCAGCACTGGGTTTGTGGAAAATGGGCGACAATATTCGTCGATCACTTTCACCTCCGGCGACCTTGTTGAGTTTGGTTTCTGGTTGGCTGTTGCTGCCTACAGCATCTGCCGCAATCTGGACGATTTTTATTATTGCTCTGAGCTTGATCCCTTCGCTTCTGCCCGCCATTTCTGGCGCTTTGCCAAGGTCTCAAGCCCTAACATTAGAAAGTCGATTGAAATCGATTGGCGGAGACTTTGTGCAAGCCCTATCAACAACAGCGGCCAACCTGGTGTTCCTCAGTCATCAAGCCTATTTAATGATCGATGCAATTGCACGGACCCTCTACCGGCTTCTCTTCAGTCGTAAAAATCTTCTGGAGTGGACGACAGCTGCGCAAAGTCAGTCCAATTCAAAGTCAGGCATAGTCGCAAGCTATGGCGCTATGCTGCCAAGTGTTGCGATTGGGCTATTTGCGCTAGCCATCGCTACATATCGCGCAAGTAATATGTGGATGGTTGTTATGCCTTTCGCCATTGCTTGGGTTTTGGCTCCATTCGTTGCCTATAAAATGAGCCTCTCACCAGAATTGGAAGATGCCCTTGCTGCCTCACCAGATGACCGTAAAATCTTGCGGTTGGTGGCACGGCGTACATGGGCATATTTTGAAACTTTCGTCACAGCATCAGACTCAATGTTGCCACCCGATAATTTTCAAGAAACACCTAACCCGATCGTTGCTCATCGGACGTCGCCCACTAATATTGGGCTCTACCTATTGTCGATTGCCAGTGCACGGGAATTCGGTTGGCTCGGATTGCGAGATTCACTGAAAAAAATTGAAGCAACTCTGAGTACCATCAAGAATTTAGAGAAGCATCGCGGTCATCTCTATAATTGGTATGACACGGCAAGTTTGCTGCCACTGGAGCCAAAATATGTCTCTACTGTCGATAGTGGGAATCTGGCAGGGCACCTCATTGCGCTTTCAAACTGTCTCACCCATTGGATGACATCACCGTATGATTTAGCTACGGCTTTGAATGGTATTACAGACGCCTTGCATATTGTCGAAGCAGAGCTCGTTCATATTCCCAATGATCGGAGCAGTTTTAAACTAATTCGCAAGCAGTTTGAAATTGAATTAGCCGCCCTTCGCCGCTTGCTGAAAAAAACCAGCGAAGCGCCAGAATCAATTGCTGTTCGACTGATTGAATTGGCAGTGCAAGCCACTAAGATAAATGCAACTGCTGTGCGGTTAGCTCAAGAACAAAACTCAACAGAGAGCGAGCACTTATTGCAATGGACAAAATCCCTCCAAGATACAGTTGAAAGCCATCTCGCAGATGCGGCAATGATTGATAGCATTCCTGCTGATCTCGTAAAACGCATCAGCAGCATGAACACCGATATTCGTGAACTGGCCTTGATGATGGAGTTTGGTTTTCTGCTTGATCCACAGCGCCTGTTGTTTTCAATTGGTTACCGTGTCGCCGAAGCAATGCGTGATGAAAGCTGTTACGATATGCTGGCATCAGAAGCGCGACTTGCCAGCTTCTTTGCCATTGCAAAGGGTGATTTGCGAACGCGCCATTGGTTCAGGCTTGGGCGCACCGTGACGGCTGTGAAGGGTGGTGCAGCCCTTGTCTCATGGTCTGGTTCGATGTTCGAATATCTCATGCCATCATTGGTGATGAGAGCACCCGGTTCAGGCTTGCTTGATCAAACCATGCATTTGGTTGTGAATCGCCAAATGGAATATGCAAAAACTTTTGATATTCCATGGGGTATTTCGGAGTCTGCTTTTAACGCACGTGATATTGAGTTCACCTATCAATATTCTAATTTTGGCGTGCCAGGCCTTGGCTTAAAGCGCGGCCTTGCAGATAACCGTGTGATTGCGCCTTATGCTAGCGGTCTTGCTGCCATGGTGGCGCCGCGCTTGGCGGCACAGAATTATGAGAGACTCTCCAAGCTCGGGGGCAGAGGACGATACGGCTACTATGAAGCTCTGGATTTCACGCCGTCGCGGCTACGCGGTGGTGACTCCGTTGCTCTCGTGCAAGCTTATTTTGCCCATCATCAAGGAATGACGATTGTTGCTATCCTGAACGCGGTCAAAGATGGGGCGATGCGAAGCAGGTTCCATGAAGAACCGATGATTAAAGCTTCAGAATTGCTGTTGCAGGAACGTGCTCCACGTGATGTCCCGCTAGAGCAAAAACGATTGGAAACCTCCGCAGTTTCGCAAAGCACACCAGCAGCGCTCCTGCCAAAATCGCGTGTGATCAATGGACTATCAGGTGGTTCTCCAGCGACGCATGTTCTTTCCAATGGCCAGTATACGGTGATGCTGACGGCAGCCGGATCTGGCTATAGCAATTGGAACGGCCTTTCACTCACAAGATGGCGCGAAGATGCTGTTTGTGATGATTGGGGTTCATTCATCTATATGCGCGAACATCGCACTGGAAAAATATGGTCGGCTGGCCACATGCCAGTTGCCACAATTCCTGATAGTTACAGCGTGAGTTTTAGCGAAGACAAAGCGGAATTCACCCGTCAGGATGGCTATATCGCAACAACTTTGGAATGCGTCGTTTCGCCTGAAGACAATGCTGAAGCGCGGCGTACAACGCTCATCAACACGGGTCTCACGGCAAGGGAAATTGAGTTTACATCCTATGCGGAATTGGTTTTAGCGCCCGCTGTAGCGGATACTGCTCATCAGGCTTTTTCAAAGATGTTTGTGACCACTGAATATGTGGAAGAATTGGAAACACTTGTGGCCACGCGGCGCAAAAGATCACCCAATGATCCTAACATATGGGTGGCGCAATTCATGCTTGTTAAGGGTAGCGCGGTTGGTGATCTTGAATTTGAGACCGATAGAGCGCGCTTCCTTGGTGTTGGTTGCACCACGCGAATGCCTGTTGCGATGACGACACCGCAGCGTCTTTCTGGATCAGTGGGCAGCGTTCTCGATCCAGTCTTTGTTCTGCGCCGCAAGTTGCGCATTCCTGCGGGCAGGCAAGTGAGTTGTACGATTTGGACGGTGGCGGCCGATTCTCGCCAAGGAGTGTTGGATCTTGTGGACCGGCATCGTCAAGTTGCAGCTTATGATCGAGCCTTAACACTAGCTTGGACTCAAGCGCAGATTCAATTGCGGCATCTTTCTATCGGTGTTGATGATGCACATCTTTATCAAACGTTGGCGAGCCATGTCCTCTATGCCAATGCAACGCTACGGCCATCCTCAAAATCATTGAAGCAAGATATGGGTGCCCAATCGCTCTTGTGGCAGCTGGGAATTTCTGGTGATCGCCCAATCGTGTTGGTGCGCATCGACGACATTGAAGATATAGAGATGGTTCATCAGCTGTTGAATGCCTTTGTCTATTGGAAGACCAAGCGGCTGGTGGTTGATCTTGTCATTCTGAATGATCGCATGTCATCATATGTGCAAGATTTACAAATAGCTATCGAGGCGTTGGTTCGCAAAATCAATCTTATTAGAACAACTGACGCATCTGATAGTTTGGGTCAGGTTTATATATTGCGGGCTGATCTGGTTTCGGCAGAAGCCTTGCGGGTCTTGCCAGCGGTGGCTCGAGTTGTACTCTATGCAAGGCGTGGTAGCATGTCACTTCAGTTGGCGCGTTTGGGTGAAATGCGCGAAATAAAACCGTTGCAAAAATCGTCGCAGCCTAGATTTTTTACATCACCAAAAACTGCTGTGCTGGATATCAAGTCGCTTGAATTTTTTAATGGTTTTGGCGGATTTTCAGCTGATGGAACGGAGTATGTAACCCATTTTACTAATGGCATTGTACCACCAGCGCCATGGATCAATGTTATTGCCAATCCTTATTTTGGTTTTCATGCTGCGGCTGATGGCGGCGGCTACACCTGGGTTGGAAACTCCCGCGAAAATAAACTTAACAGCTGGAGCAATGATCCCGTTAGTAATCCACCGAGTGAGGTGATCTATGTTCAGGATGAAGTAGGCGGTGATCTACTTTCACCATGCCTTTCACCGATCAAATCAGCTGAAGGCACGCACCTGACCCGCCATGGTTTTGGCTATACAGTTTTTGAACGTGACGTAAGGAACTTGCGCATGGAATTGCTGCAGCTGGTTCCACTTTCGGATTCGATTAAACTTTCGCGACTGAAAATTACTAACACGTCAACGGTGCAGCGCGAACTTTTTATAACGCACTATGTTGAATGGGTGATGGGTTTAACGCGCGCTGCAACTGCGCCATTTTTGACAAGTGAGATGGACCTCACCACAAATGCGATGATGATGCGCAATCCGTGGAATCTTTCGGGAGCGGATCAAATTGGTTTTTCCGATATGGGCGGGCTTCAAAGCAGTTGGACTGGCGATCGCCGCGAATTTTTAGGTGCTTACGGAAGCCTTGGTGGGCCTGAATCTTTGTTGGACAGTTTGCCTTTGTCAAACAGGACAGGTGCTGGGATGAACCCATGCAGTGCCTTGCAAACCAAAATCACCATCAAACCGGGCGACACTGCGGAACTTCTCATTCTGTTGGGCGCAGGTTCTAATGTACAAGACGCTCAGTCTCTCATTACGCGCTACAGAGAAATTGGTGCAGATGCAGTTCTGAACGACGTAAAGAAATTTTGGACTGAAACCCTTGGTCAAGTGCACGTGAAAACCCCTGATCGTTCCTTTGATATTATGATGAATGGTTGGCTGCTCTATCAAACCATTGCATGCCGCATGTGGGCTCGCTCGGGCTTCTATCAGGCCAGTGGCGCATTTGGATTTAGAGATCAATTGCAGGATTCGATGGCGCTGCTTAACGCAAAGCCAGAGCTTGCGCGGACTCATATTTTAAAAGCGGCCGCGCGACAATTTGTACAAGGTGATTTTCAACATTGGTGGCTGCCTGCCACGGGCGCTGGCGTTCGCACCCGCATTTCTGATGATAATGTTTGGTTGGCGAACTGTGTTCAGCGTTACATTAAGGTGACTGGGGACTTTAAAGTCCTTGATGAAATTGTTCACTTCTTAGAAGGGCAATCGCTTGTAGTTGGAGAGCACGATGCCTTCTTCCTGCCAAGGGTTACGGATGAAGCCGCAACACTCTATGAGCATTGTGCCCGCGCTCTTGATCTCAGTCTCGCCAATGGCAACCACGGCCTTCCGTTGATGGGCACAGGTGATTGGAACGACGGCATGAACCGCGTAGGCGAAGCAGGGCAGGGCGAGAGTGTGTGGCTCGGCTGGTTTTTATTTTCCACTTTGCAATCTTTCATCCCTATTGCCGAAGCACGTGGCGACCAGCTCCGCGTAACGGCATGGCGTGAGCGCGCTCATTCAGTTCAACTTGCACTTGAAGAGCATGGTTGGGATGGAAAATGGTATCGACGTGGCTATTATGATGACGGAACCCCGCTGGGTTCTGCATTGAGCGATGAATGTAAAATCGATTCACTTGCCCAGTCTTGGGCGGTCATATCTGGTGCTGCCAATGAAGATCGTGCAGCTTCGGCGATGGAACAATCCTATAGTCAACTCGTAAACCAGACCGATGGCTTGATGCAGTTATTTGCGCCACCCTTTGATAAATCTCAGCAAGAGCCAGGCTATATCAAAGCTTACCCACCGGGCATAAGGGAAAATGGCGGGCAATATACCCATGGTGCAATCTGGTCGATCTTTGCGCACGCAGAACTGCATCAAGCAGATCGTGCGCTCGAATTGTTTTCCATGCTTAACCCAATCAATCATGCGCTCGACGAAGCTTCAGCGCGAAACTACCGCGTTGAGCCTTACGTGATTACGGCTGATGTCTATTCCATGCCACCCCATGTCGGGCGCGGTGGGTGGACATGGTACACCGGTTCCGCCGGTTGGATGCACCGTGCGGGCTTGGAAGCTATTTTGGGCGTGACCCGCGAGGGCTCGAATTTGCGCATCAAGCCTTGCGTGTCGCCAATTTGGAATGAATTTGAAGTAAGCACCCAGTTTGGCGAAACGCGTTATGAGATTAAACTTTCACGCAATACGTTGCTTGTGGATCTAAATGACGACGCAATAAGAGCGATATCACCGCATGAGTTCCTAATCTCGCTGGTTGATTCAGGTGGGGTTCGCAAAATTATCCTTCCACTCAAATGACATCACCATGCCAAATAAAAAAGGCAGATCAATTGATCTGCCTTGAAATTTAAAATTATGTTGGATTGGCTTTAGAAGCCACCCATCCAGCGATCAACCTCGGCCTGCACTTTTTCCTTGGCATAACCATAATGGGTTTGCAGGCGGCCTTCGAGTTCATCGCGGCGGCCTTTGATGACGGTGAGATCATCATCCGTCAGCTTGCCCCATTGTTGCTTGGCTTTGCCTTGGTATTGCTTCCAATTGCCTTCAATACTGTCCCAGTTCATGATGTTCTCCAATAGCATCTATTGGGTAGTGTGAAATTACGCTACCTAAAGAGACAACGCGGAATGAACGATCTTGTTCCGGTGTTCTGGTTTTTGTGATTCATTACCGAAGAATAGAGCTTGGCTGATTACGGCTTTCACCATGTCTGGTAAAAATGGCTTGGTGATTAAGAATGCAGGCTCTGGTTTGTCACCCGTCAAAAGTCGCTCTGGAAATGCAGTAATAAAAATCACGGGCACTGAGAAATTAGTCAGAATTTTATTAATTGCATCAAGGCCAGAGCTACCATCAGCCAATTGAATATCGGAAAGTATCAGTTTGGGACGTGTGGACATGGCCATGTGGAGAGCCTCTTTTTCAGTGCGCGCGATTCCAACCACATTGTGGCCAAGGCTTTCCAAGATGCTTTCTAAATCCATGGCGATGATGGGCTCATCCTCTATGATCATCACATCAGTTGCCACTTGCTTCACAATGGTCTCGGAGGCCTCATCAAGCAGCGCCAAGGTCTGCGCCGACGATGTACCGAGAATGATGCCCACTTCATCTTGGGTAAAGCCTTCAACAGCCATGAGCAGAAAAGCCTCACGCGCTTTAGGAGCAATGCTGGAAAGTTGGCGTTGTGCCGTCGCTTCCCATTCCTGACCAGCTTCCGTCTTCCGCAAATTTATGGATATTGACTCCCACAAGTTACAATAAGCGCGGTAGAGCGCCGTGCGAGGACTAATCTGAATTTCAAATTGTGAGGTATCGGCAATTAGGGCTTCCAACAAAGCCACCACATAGGCATCTCCGCTAGTCTGGTTTCCTGTCAATGCGCGGGAGAACCGACGCAGATAGGGCAAATTAGGCGCAATCGTTGTTGCAATGTTCATTTTATTCCCCGCAAACCATGGCATTTGGCGACCTTATGCCTCCAAACATAACACCCACAACGACACAGTCGCGATAAAGTTCCATGCTTGAAAATAAATAATTTAAAGTTGGAACTTTCCTTCGATTTTAACATTGAATGGAATATCTTGATTGCACAAGCCGCCTCTAGGAGGGGTTTGTCGATCTAGACGAGCTAACACCCAAGGTGGACCATGGTTGATAAAAAAAACAACGGCAGCGCTCCGAAGTTGAGCAAAAAGAAAGATAGCATGCATCAATCCTTGGCAAAACCAGATGTTTCCGACCTTATTGGAGAGCGATTGCGTAGCTTTTATGACGATGTGGCAAAGCAACCCGTGCCGGATCGGTTCCTCGATCTGTTGAGCCAGTTGCAAGCTGCCAGCCCACCTGAAAAGAAAACCTGACTCAATGAGCATTTCAAATCAGTTTCGCGATGATTTGTTGGCAGCGATCCCAAGCTTACGGGCCTTTGGGCTTTCCCTCACAGCACGCGGAGATAGGGCAGATGATCTGGTCCAGGAAACGCTGATGAAAGCCTGGAAGTATCATGAAAGCTTCACCGCTGGCACCAATATGAAGGCTTGGCTTTACACAATTTTACGCAATGAATTTTATACACAATTGCGCAAACGCAAACGTGAAGTTGAAGATGCCGACGGTGTCTACTCGAACAAAGTTGCGGTTCACGCTGAGCAAGAGAGCCATCTTGATATGGCAGACTTTACGGTTGCTCTGGCCAAACTGCCAGAAGATCAACGTGAAGCGATTGTTCTCGTTGGCGCTTCAGGGTTTTCGTATGAAGAGGCTGCAGAAATTTGTGGTTGTGCGGTGGGCACAATTAAAAGCCGCGTAAATCGTGCACGAAACCGATTGACAGAATTGTTGCAAATTGATCCGCAGGCAAATAGCGGTATTGCATCTGAACTACAAATTCAACGCCGCGCTTAAGATTTATTGGAACAAGTTATCTGCTGCTACGTTTCCCTTTGCTTTAAAATATAATTGAAGTGTTTAGGGAGATCATAATGATCAGCACAATTATAATCGTATTACTCATTCTGTTTTTGCTTGGTGCGTTGCCAAATTGGAGTCATAGCAGCAGCTGGGGTTATGGCCCTTCAGGTGGCTTGGGTTTAGTTTTGGTAATCGTTTTAATCTTGTGGCTGATGGGTAAAATTTAACACGAAGGCAATCAGCAAATGAATGCGCTGGAACAGCATAGGGAAAGATTAGCAAAAAGCGCGGATCAATCACGCACAGCACTACAAGGCCTATTTTTTATTGCGATCATCGCGGCGCTTTATTTAGCCCGCGATTTTCTTTTGCCAGTGGTGCTAGCCCTATTCATTGCGCTCACATTGCGACCTGCTGTTAGATTTCTCGAGAAATACTTGGTGCCTCCATGGTTGGCCGCCACGGTTTTTGTATTGATCCTGATCAGTGCAGGTGCATTGGCGATTTATCTTCTAAGCGCACCGCTATCGAGTTGGATCGACCAAGCGCCGCAACTACAACAAAAATTCGCTAGTAAATTCGCGGGCGTCGGCGAGGTCCTCAAAAAATTCTCCAACATCACCGATCAAATTCAAAATGCATCTACACCCGCCCAAGGCAAGCCAGTGCAAGAAGTTGTTGTTAGAGAGCATTCGTTTCCAGGCCTGCTAGTTTCCATGACGGGTTACCCCATCCAATTTGCAGTTACGCTGGCGGCCACTTTGGTTATTGCCGTCTTTCTACTCGCGTCCGGTGATCTGTTTTATCAGAAACTCGTTCGCATTTTGCCAAATCTCACAGCCAGAAAGCAGGCATTGCATATTGTCTATGATATTGAATCCGAAGTTTCCACTTATGTGCTCACACTAAGCTGCATCAATGCGGGGCTTGGTTTGGTGATTGCCATAACATTCCACGCGCTTGGGATGCCGTCTCCTTACCTATGGGGAATTTTGATTTTCATCTTTAATTTCGTTCCCTATGTAGGAACTTTGGCTGGCATAACTCTAGTTGGCTTCATGGCGATCGTGTCATTTGACTCGGTTGGGTATGCGATGCTGGTGCCCTTGTCTTATGCAGGTTGGTCGCTTTTGGAATCTGAAATTTTTAGACCCCAAATATTTGGCCGTCGCTTCGAAATGAATGCCGTTGCAATACTTCTGTTCTTGGCATTTTGGTCTTGGTTGTGGGGCATTCCCGGTGCGGCAATTGCAGTGCCAACTCTCGTCACCTTGAAGATATTTTGCAACCACATGGAATGCCTGTCTGGTCTTGGTGAGTTCTTGTCGTCGCGGCACTCTGACAAGGTAGACTTATCCTAATTAATTTTTTCACCTTTAATACGGCGAAATATCAGTCCTTTGGAACGTGATTTGCGCGTCAAAAAAAAACGTGCAGTTGCGAGGAGAAGTATTGTCAACAAGATGAGGACAATACCAACAATGAGGCCAGCCATAACGTGACCATGCACGTAGGTGGCAATGGCCCCAATCACGGTTTGTGCCAATGTGAAAACGGCCGCGATGAGGATTGCAAAACTTGTAAAAAAGAGAGCCAACGCAATGATGTAATTTCGCATCATTTCTTTGGCATCTAATCTGGTCAATTCAATTTCAGTTTGCGACCATTGAAGCGCATCTTGAAGGAGTTGTTTCACCAATCCCAAAATCGGCTGTCTCTTAGGCATGGGCTTGAGCGGTTCCGTTGGTTTTGCGGCGAGACTTAACTGCAGTTTTAGTGATCTTAGCTTTAGGCTTTGGGTTTTTGACAACTGCTTTCATAACGGCCGGCTCTGCACGCATAAACCGCGAGAACATGGCACCAACAGCAACCACAGAAATCAAAGCAGTAACCGGATGCTTGCGTGCAAAGCTGCCCACATCATCAATCATATGCTTCACATCTGTGTGTACTGCGTAATCTGAAATACTGTCAAAACTTTCTTTAGCACCAGAAAGTTGAGCACTGAGATCTGGCAATTCCACCTTGCTATTCACATAGTTGGTGGCCGTTTCTGCTGTTTCTTGAATTTTGTTCGCGGCAATGGTCTTGCCTAATTTGGCAAAGCTGCCTGCCAGCATAATTACGTCTTCAAAAATTTGATATGCGCTCTGCTGAGTTGTTTTTTTCATGGCTGTATCCTTTCAAAATCTGAGATCTGCCAAATAACGCGCCAAGCGGCAGATGGTTCCGCTCCTCACGGGTTTATATCCTTTGCTATTGCAAGCGATTAGGCCCAGCGTGCCCTTTGCTTCTTTTGGAGCCGCGTTGAAAGGGTAGAATGGAAAGTAACGAGGACGGCCAAGCGTTAGCCTATGCAATGGTGGACACCGTGCGAGATCCTTTGCTGGTGCTTGATAGCAAGCTGAACGTTAACGCCGCCAGCAGGTCATTCTACTCCACATTCAAAACCACAGCTGAAGATACTGTCGGTCGCCGCGTTTACGATCTTGGCACTGGCGAATGGGACAATCCGGCACTGCGGCAGCTGTTAGAACGCATTATACCTGACCATGGCGTGATGGACAATTTCGAGATTGAGCAGGATTTTCCTCATCTCGGGCAAAGAACAATGTTGCTCAATGCCCGCAAAGTTTTCTACAAGGGCGATAAGAACACAACTCTGCTTCTTGCAATTGAAGATGTAACGGTTCGGCGTGATGCAGAGCGACATCTCAAAATTTTGAGTGACCAGAAAGACACTTTGCTCGCTGAGATGAGCCACCGCGTGGCCAATAGCTTGCAAATTATTGCCAGCATTCTTCTTCTCAAAGCCCGCTCCGTGCAATCAGCCGAAACCCGTGGCCATCTCGAAGACGCGCATCGCCGTGTGATGTCCGTTGCCGCCTTGCAACAGCAGCTAAAAGCGACAGGCAATGGCGAGAAAATCGACGTGAGTGATTATCTCACCAAGCTGTGTGAAACTTTGGCTGGCTCCATGATTCGCGAAAAGCAGCCCATCACATTGAATGTGGTCGCAGACAAAGGCGAAGTGCTCTCCGAATGGGCCGTGAGTTTCGGCCTGATTGTAACCGAGTTGGTGATTAACGCTCTCAAATACGCATTTCCAACCTATGTTTCATCTGGCCATATTGCCGTCACTTATGACGTGACAGGGGAAGAATGGGTTTTGACCATTGCTGACAATGGCTGTGGCATGCCTGTTGCGCCGGAAGAAAAATCGACGGGATTGGGGACAGCCTTGGTCAAAGCATTAGCCCAACAACTCGATGCCGAAGTTCTTGTGACGAGCACCAAAGCGGGAACTTCGGTCTCAATTATTCATCGCGAGCCACAAATTGTGGTCGCCTAATTACACTTCATTAACTGTATTCCAGTGAGGTCGGAACAATCCGCTTCAACCAGAGTTTTGTTGTTTGTTCGCTGTTCGAAATGCGAACGGGAGAATTGAAATCGAAACGCCCGTCCTTCACGATCTCGAAAGTGCAATAGCTGCTTTGCATATCGCAAACGAGCGCTTGGCTATTGCGGCGTCGATTTCTCAGGACGCACTTTTGAGCGTAGCACCCGACGGCCAAATTACCAGCTGGAACCGCGCCGCCGAACGACTTTTCGGGTATGCCGTAGATGAAGCAATTGGGCAAAACATTGCGATGTTGCTTGATCCTGAAAGCCAACAAGAGCAGCTAGAATTTCTCGCGCGCGTTTGTGCTGGTGAGGCTTTAGGGCCTGAAGATACTAAGCGTTTGCGCAAAGACGGAACGCTTATAGATGTTTCAATTTCGGCAGCGCCTGTAAGATCAATTGATCGTTCAGTCATTGGCGTCGCGGTCGCAATTCAAGATATTAGCCGACGCAAAGAATGGGAAGTTCGACAGCGCTCTATGACACGCGAGCTTACCCACCGCGTTAAAAATTCTTTTACAATTTTGCAGTCCATTCTGCATTCAACATTGAAGAACTCACCTGAACCAAAAGAGTTTGCAAAAGTTTTTTCAAGTAGGTTACATAGTTTAGCAGCAGCCCAAGATGTTTTAACGGCTAATGATTGGCGCGGCATTGAACTTGGCGCGTTAGCTCGGCATCAACTTTCAACTTATGATAAATTGGATAACGTGAAGCTGCTCATCATCGGTCCCGAAGTCTATCTGGCACCTCAATATGCAACGCCGTTTGGATTGATCTTTAATGAACTAGCGGCCAATGCTTATGAGCATGGCGCGTGGTCAACACCTGCAGGCAAAGTTAATCTCGAATGGCGCGTCGAACACCAACAAGATGCAGCCCCGAAACTTTACGTCTGTTGGCAAGAGAGTGGCGGCCCAAAACCATCCTCACATCGCCCACCGGGGCTTGGCGTCGTGTTGATTGAAAAAAGTCTAGCTGGTGCTCAAGTGGTCAACACTTACGAAGCCCACGGTTTAACGTGTACAATCGAACTTGATATGGCACCGCTGTCCGGCTTGGAACAATCTTAGAGCTTTGCCGTTAAAGAGGCATGCTTAAAGCCCATGATGGTAAAACAATAAAATTATAAGGCCCCTCATATTGGCCGTTGCATTGACATTGTTTTCGCCAGTTTGTGGATTGATTGATGCGGCTATAAACCTGCAGTTCAAGCGGTTTGAAATAAGCGTCGCACAAAATACGACAACACCGCTTTCCATCAAAACGGATCTTTTTGTGGAACTTATTGAATAGCCAAACCGTTGTTTGGCCGAGACCGAATGAGCCTCGGTCAATTTTTAAAAAGGACATAAATTATGTTTTCAAAAATGAATAAACTTGCCATCACAGCGATCATTGGCATTGCAGCATGGAGTGGTGCAGCCAGTGCAATGCCGGTTACAACTGGCCCACAAACTATGTCGACCCAAATTCTGCCCGTGCAATATATGCAAAACCACATGATGAATGGCGGAGTGTATTGGCAGTCTGGGCGTGACGGCAATCGCTGCCGCACCCGTTACGGCAACTGCCGCCATTATTACCAAGGATATTACTATCAAACACCATGGTGGACTTTGCCTCTGATTATCGGAAACACCATTGCCAATGGCAACCATGGCCGTCCGCATGTGCAGTGGTGTCTGTCGCGCTATCGTTCCTACAATCCACGCACAGATTTGTGGCTTGGCAACAGTGGCCGCCACTATCGTTGCAACAGTCCATATTGAGATTTGTCCAAATCACGGGAACCAACCGCGCTCCCGTGAAATTTAAACCCAACTTAATTACAAAAAGGAATTTTAAATATGGCCATCTCCCCAGAAATTAGACCCCGCGTTTCGGTACCAACTGATTATGAAGTCCCGCCAATGAGGGCACCAGCAACTGAACAGCCTAGAGATCGTATGGAACGCAAACCCGATAACTCAATTAGTTATGTTCTTGCGGTTCTAGCAATCATTGCAGTTGGCTACTTTGCCTATTTGTATTATGGGCAGGGTACAATGACTCCATCAGCAACTGATCAAAGCACGACAAATATCGTTCCACCAGATGTAGTTCCAGCGCCATCGGCCACTGCACCAGCGGCACCCACTGCTCCGGTCACTCCACCTGCAACCACAACGACGCCATAATCAACAATGATGCTTGGTTCCGACGCAGACTTGCGTCGGAATTTTGTTGAGTCCAGCTTGTTCATTTCGCCATTGGACGAAATTTATGACGATGCGACCGGAGATTCAGAGCGACAGAAGTTCAAATAGTCTCAACGTCGCGCAAATATTCAGACAATTGGTTCACCCACTTTCGCGAATTAAAGGCATCTATATTTGTGGCAGACAATTCCAGCGCCGCACCCAAATCTGAAATCTCCTGAAATCCAAACATGCTGCCAGTGCCACTCATGTTGTGGCCGATAATGATCACCGTTTCAAAATCAGACTTGTGCAGAGCATCGAGCAACTCGATCACATTCTGGCGGCAGTTTTGCAAATAAGCCGGGCGTTGCCCTGCAATTCTTGATTCTGTGCGTTCGGCGAGAACATGCTTTAGACCAGCGCTATTTTGATTGGATGAAGCCAGACTAGGTGACAGATCTCTTATCGCTTGCAACAATACAGTTTGCTTGATGGGCTTGGTCAAAAATGCTGTGCAGCCTGCTGCCAAGCACATTTCGCGGTCTCCTTTCAAGGCAGAAGCGGTTAGAGCAAATATAGGAGTGGGATTTCGGCTATTCTCTTTTTCCCATGCTCTGATTTTTCGCGTTGCCGTCAAGCCATCCATGACTGGCATTTGTCGGTCCATCAGAACGAGATCATAAGGTTGCGCCATGAACATATCACAAGCTATAGCGCCGGTTTCAGCGATTTCGATCTGATAGGGCGTGTCTTCGAGATAGGCGATTGTAACCAAACAATTGTCGGCTGAGTCTTCTGCTAGCAAAATGCGTAAAGGCAGCAGTGGCAAGTTTTGGTCTACCTCTACTAAAACAGATGGACGCAGTTTTGACCCAACCCATTTCTCGAAAGGCACTGTGAAGGAGAACACACTTCCCTTGCCCTCATCACTTTCAACCCAAATGCGACCCCCCATCAATTCCACAAGGCGCTTTGAAATTGTGAGTCCCAGTCCGGAACCTCCAAAGCGGCGTGTTGTTGAAGTGTCTGCCTGCGTGAACCGTTCAAACACGCGTTCAAGCTTTGCAACCGGAATGCCAATGCCCGTATCAGCAACGGAAAATCGCAAGCTGGCCGATAGGGCATTGCTTGCTTCCTTAGTTATTGAGAGGGATACCGTTCCACGCTCGGTAAATTTGACGGCATTGCCGATTAAATTCAGTAACACTTGCCGCAATCGTGTAAGATCCCCTATTAAATCATTGGGAACATCAGAAGCAATCTCAGACGCCACCATCAATCCTTTTTCGAGCGCGCGCGCCGCTACCATCTCTGTGACAATCTCAATATTTTCGGACAGCAAAAAGCCAGTGCGTTCCAACTCCAGTTGTGAGGCCTCGACTTTTGAGAGATCGAGAATATCGTTTATGAGATTTAATAAATTATCGCCGGCCCGGCGAAACACTTGCACATATTTATCTTGTTCCACTGAAAGCTCAGTCTTTGCAAGCAAGTCGGCAATGCCCATGATGGCATTCATTGGCGTGCGGATTTCATGGCTCATGCTCGCTAGGAAATCTGACTTGGTTCGGCTTGCACTTTCAGCAACGGCCTTGGCTTGTTTCAACTCCATCTCGACTCGCTTGCGCTCAGTCACATCACGCGCGGCGGCAAACACGCCTTGCAACTTGCGATTACGATCATAAAAAGTCGTTGCGTTATAGGATACGACGGTCTGTTTGCCGTCACGGGCTCGTGCCGTTAACTCATAATCAGTGACTGATTTTTCGCTCAGCACGCGCCTAATTCCAGCTTCAGCGCGATCCGGATCGGTAAAGAAGTCTTTGAAGGGTGCACCAATCAGTTCATCACGCGTGCAGCCGGTCAGAGCCTCCATTTGCTTATTAACATCCGAGATGATGCCGGAAGGGTCTGTCGTCATAATTGCATCAATGTTGGATTCAATGAGCGACCGCGTGTAAAACTGCTGGTCACGTAAGCGTTGATCCAATATTTTTTGCTCTTCTTCGACCAGCTTTCGCGCCGTGTTGTCAGTGCCTATTAGAAGATAGCCAATGATGCTGTCTTGTGCGTCACGCAAAGCCGTCACAGAAACCACAGCAGGAAACCGACTGCCATCTTTACGAATGTAAGTGAGTTCATAAATATCTTCGATGCCACGCGACGCTTTGAATACTAATGCTTCAAAGCCTGGTGTGATCGGTGTAGACAGCTCCATGCTCAACGTGTTGGCGCGCGCAATCAATTCCTGCGGATCAGAAATATCGGCAGGTGTAATTTTGTTCATTACTTCCAACGCTTCGAAACCGAGCATCCGTTCGGCACCTACGTTAAAGATTTGGATCACACCTTTCGCATCTGTTGCGATGCTTGAGAAGTTTGCGCTATTAAAAATGGCATTCTGCAATGCTCCAGCTTGAAGCAGTGCTTCTTCCGCCTCTTTTCGCGCTGTGTTGTCCGTGCCAATGAGCAGATATCCGATAATTCTATCTTGTGCGTCTCGCAATGCAGTTACGGACACGACTGCTGGAAAGCGGCTGCCATCTTTACGTATGTATGTGAGTTCGTAAATATCTTCTATGCCCCGCGAAGCCTTAAAAACTAAAGCCTCAAAGCCAGGGGTGATGAGAGTGGCAAGCTCAACGCTCAATGTTTTGGCACGCGCAATTAATTCTTGCGGATCCGAAATATCGGCAGGTGTAATCTTATTCATCACTTCAGAAGCTTGGTAACCAAGCATGCGTTCGGCGCCAACGTTGAAAATTTGAATTACACCCTTTGCATCGGTGGCGATGCTGGAGAAGTTAGCGCTGTCGAAAATCGCCTTTTGCAAGGCTCCGGCTTGGAGCAGGGCCTCCTCCGCCAGTTTGCGGGCAGTGACATCGAAACGTACGGCCATGTATTTGATAACTTTGCCACGCTCGTTGCGGATGGGTGTGATCGTAGTATCGACCCAGTAGATGGAACCTTCTTTGGAGTAGTTGCGGATTTCATTCCGCCAGATTTTGCCATTGGCGATAGTCACCCACATGTCACGGAAAAACTTTTTGGAGTGCAAGCCGGAGTTCAACAGGCGGTGATCCTGTCCAATGAGTTCTTCACGCGAGTACTTGGAGATGTGCACGAAATTATCGTTAACTTGTTCAATTTTGCCAGTGACATCGGTAATGGCGACGATGGCCGTTTCGGAGACTGCAGTTTGCATAGCAGTTAGTTCGGCGGCAGCTTTGACCAATGCCTCCTCCGCTTGCCTACGCGCTGTGTTGTCGGTTCCAATGAGAAGATAGCCAATGATTCTATCTTGCGCGTCTCGCAACGCAGTTACGGATACGATCGCCGGAAAGCGGCTGCCATCTTTGCGAATATAGGTGAGTTCGTAAATATCTTCGATTCCGCGCGAGGCCTTGAACACCATGGCTTCAAAGCCAGGGGTGATGAGAGTTGCAAATTCGGTGCTTAGCGTTTTCGCGCGGGCGATTAGTTCCTGTGGGTCAGAAATATCGGCAGGGGTAATCTTATTCATTACTTCCGTGGCTTGGTAGCCGAGCATGCGTTCGGCACCAACGTTGAAGATCTGAATTACGCCTTTCGCATCTGTGGCGATGCTGGAGAAATTGGCGCTGTTGAAAATAGCGCTCTGCAAAGCACCCGTTTTATCAGTGCCATCAGCAAGAAGGTCGGCGAATGTGTTGGTTGAATTCATGGCGTCGCTGCAAGCAGCTTTGCTATAGAGGTCTGGAGTTGATCAGGCGTGTATGGCTTTTGCATGAAATGTGCGCCGTCGATAAACAGGGCTCTCATGTCGTCGGTCATGGAACTTCCTGTCGTATAAAGCACGCGCAGATCGGGTCGAAGCTTGATGCCCAATTGGGCCAGTTCAAATCCGCCATGTTTGTTGGTCTTAAACCGTATATCCGTGAAAAGAGCGTCAATTTTCTTTGGGGACTCAAGGTGTTGAAGCGCTTCGGCTGTGCCATTTGCTGTCATTGTCTCATGGCCCAGTTCTTGAACTAACAGCTCGGTCACTGAGCGAATAAAGACCTCGTCATCGACAATAAGTATCGTTGCCATCAAATCCCCTCTGCCGTGGCGATCAGCCGCCAAACCAAGCGTCTGGGCACACTTACCCCGAAGTCAGTAAGCCTCAACGCGTGACAGATGAGAAAGTTCCACAACTCTCACAAATTATTTAAAAGTAGTATTTCCCGTCGATCCCTATTCCGGTTGCGGGCCTTTGGCACTTAATGCGACATGAGAACAGGGCGATCAAGATTGTGCAGGATATGTCGTGTGGCTCCACCAAATACCATTTCAGAAAACCGACTGTGGCCATAAGCACCAAGCACAATAAGATCGGCCCCATGATCATTGGCAGCGCGCAACAAGGTTTCGCCCACCGAGGTGCCATCTGAGACTACATCCGTGATTTCGGTTTTCACGCCATGGCGATCCAGTGTTTCGGCAATGCTTGCGGCAGGTAACTTGCCCCCTGCCGGAACGTCAACTGTTACAAGGCGCGTGAGTTTCGACTTCTGCAAAAATGGCAATGCATCAAAGACGGCGCGAGACGATTCACGGCTATTGTTCCAGCCCACCATAATCTGATCAGTCTTTAACTTCACATCACCTTTGTAGGGAAGGATGAGAACTGGACGGCCCGCCGCGAGAACGAAGATTTCGACAAAATCACTTTCAACTTCGCCTGATTTGTCGCGGTCAGTATTAGATATAACAACAAGATCGACGTTCCGACAATTGTCGATCATTTCGTTGGCGATCGATGGCAGCGCCGAATCGACCACATGTGTCTCATACGACAGTTTGTCCATTTGCATGGCGGTTTCAAAAGCTTCTTTCACCTTCACCAAATGATTCTGAAAGTACACCCGTGTACCATCAAAGAAGTTGGCAGCTCCGCCATAACCATCCGAGGGGTACACTTGTATCGCTGGAATAACATAGAGACCTGACACATGCGCATTGAAACGAACGCCTAAGTCACGCGCCACTGAAATCAACTGCGGAAGTCTTGCAATTTCATTGAGGCAAACAAGAATCGTTTTATAAGCCATGATAGTTCTCCATTGGCGATGACACCAAACGGGCTACTCGCGAATTGGTTCCATTGAACCGTGGAACAAATTCAACTCTCATTCGTTTAATTGCAGCAATAGGAGATTCCTAAATTGAATCACGCTAGAGAGCCGCGTATGCCTGTTCTTACAATTACACCCGAAAGTGCCTTTGCGATCCTCCTCAAGGCGCGAGAGTTTGATGTAAAAGTGCCTCAGACCGATCCTGATAGTGGCTCGAATCCGAGCGACGATAACAGCGTGGATGCGCTTGAGTTTGGTCCCGCCGACAACACCCGCAATGAATTGATTTCAGCAATCCATGATCTCAATGACGACGAACAAAGCGATCTCATTGCGCTGATTTTCCTCGGGCGTGGTGATTTCACTTTGAGTGAATGGCATGAAGCACAACAGACAGCAGGTCAAATCGGCCGCAATCACATCCCTGCCTATGTCGCTGGAATTCCATTAGCGAGTGATTATCTCGAGGAGGGCCTCTCTCAACTTAATCAATCGCTCCAAGATTATATCGACAAGAATTGAAAACAAGTTAGCCAGAACCGTTGCCATGGTTTAACAGGCACGAGATTCAGATAAAAATAATCCTTTTCACAAGGTCGAGGCAGTATGATGGCATTCTCAGTTTTAGATTTGGTGCCAGTTTCTGAAGGCAAGACGCCAGCTGACGCGTTGCACAACGCCCGCGAACTTGCCCAGCATGTCGAACGCTTGGGGTATAACCGCTATTGGGTTGCGGAACATCACAATATGGTAGGCATTGCAAGTGCTGCGACTTCCGTGGTTATCGGTTTCATTGCTGGAAACACTACAACAATCCGCGTGGGTGCGGGCGGCATCATGTTACCGAACCATTCGCCGCTAGTCATCGCCGAACAATTTGGAACGCTCGAGACTCTCTATCCGGGGCGGATTGATTTGGGGTTGGGTCGCGCACCTGGAACTGATCGCCAAACATGGTTAGCACTGCGGCGTGATGCTGCTGCCTCGGATAGATTTCCGCAGGACGTTCTTGAACTGCAACAGCTCTTTAGTGCTTCGCAACCCGGCCAAGCGATCCTTGCTGTTCCCGGAGCTGGCACCAATGTTCCCCTGTGGATATTAGGGTCCAGCCTATTTGGCGCGCACCTCGCCGCCATGCTGGGGCTTCCCTATACCTTTGCATCACATTTCGCTCCTGCCGAACTGATTCAAGCACTCGCTGCTTACCGTGAAAGATTTGAACCCTCCGCCCAATTGCAACAGCCTTATGCCATGACCGGCGTCAATGTCGTTGTTGCCGATACTGATGAAGAGGCGCGCCGGTTATTTACATCAATCCAACAACGGTTCACCGGCATGTTGCGTGGTGATCGCGGATACTTGAAACCACCCATCGAGGACATTGAAAACTATTGGACACCAGCCGAGAAAACCCAGGCTTCGCGCATGTTGAAATGTTCATTTGTCGGGTCGCCCGCAACTGTGAAGGCGGAATTGCAAAAATTTGTTGAAGAAACGCAAGTTCAAGAACTGATGGTTGCATCGGCGATTTACGACCAAACTGCACGCCTGAAATCATATGAGCTACTGGCCAGCATTCATCCATTCATCTAAATTTATAAAACCAGTGTTTAGTCAATTCCGTGGCGCCAACATAAACCAAAACAATCGCCAGCAAGGCACCCATCACGGGCAGCGGCAGTGGAACAAAACCGAAGCGCGCGGTGAGTGGTCCCAGATAGGGAATGACGAGAGCGACAACTGAAACGATAACGCTTACAGCAATCAACATTTTTCCGGGCATACTGCGAATAGCCAATACGCGCGTGCGCAAACTGAAGACAACTGCAATTTCCGTGAGCAGTGAAACGACAAACCATGCTGTTTGAAATTCACTTTCGCCGACTGCGAAGGATTTTAGCAACAGTGCAAAAGTTACACCATCGAAAACTGAACTCACCAGACCAAACACAATCATAAACCGTCTCACCTCATGCACATTCCAGCGCTCTGGGCGTTTAGCTTGTTTAACATCCACATTGTCGGTCGAAATGGCGATCGACGGAATATCAGAAAGAAAGTTATTGAGCAAAATCTGTTTGGCCAGCAATGGCAAGAAAGGTAGAAAAGGTGTGGCCAAAGCCATGCTCACCATATTGCCAAAATTGGCACTTGTGGTGATTGAAATATATTTGAGCGTATTGGCAAATGTGAGCCTGCCGCTTTCAACGCCGAGCCGCAACACATCCAAATCACGTTTCAACAAAACAATATCAGCGCTTTGCCGCGCCACGTCGACGGCCTGATCAACTGAAATTCCAACATCAGCCGCTAGTAAAGCCGGTGCATCATTTATGCCATCGCCCATATAGCCCACGGCATGGCCATGCTTTTGCAAGGCGCGAATGATGCGTTCTTTCTGTTGCGGATCAATTTCGACAAACAGATCAGTCTTGCTGGCCATCACCGCCAAAGCATCGTCATTCATTTGCGTGATCTTCGGGCCACTCAAAATATGGCTGATACTCAGGCCGATGGCTTTTGCAACATGAACCGCAACTTGCCCGTTATCGCCGGTGATTACCTTGAGGTGGATGCCGAGAGCCTTTAAACTCTCGATGGCTTTCTGCGCATCGACCTTGGGCGGATCAGCGAAGAGCAGAAATCCGATCAATGTTAAATCGCGTTCGTCCGATATCGTATAATCTGGTTTGAGTGGGGCTTCACGGGTGGCGAGAGCTAGGACGCGAAACCCTTCCTTGCCACTCTTATCAAGTTGCGCCAACAGTTTGCGCTTCATTGCCGCATCAAGGGGCTTATCCTTTCCCGCCATGTTCGCTTTGCTGCAGATCGATAATATAGCGTTGAAAGACCCCTTGGTGATTATGAGGCGGGTTTTGGGTTTGGACGGATTTTTGACCACGATGGTGAGGCGTTTACGGATGAAGTCATAAGGAATTTCATCAACTTTGGTAAAGGGCGAGGTGACCAGACCAGCCTTATCACCCGCAGCAACGATGGCTTGATCAAGCGGGTTTTCAATGCCGCTTTCAAACCGCGCATTCAGAAATGCTAATTGCAAAACGTTGGCACTGTCTTTGCTGTTGAGATCAAGAGCCGACGCCATTGTCACCGTGCCTTCAGTCAGTGTTCCAGTCTTGTCGGTGCATAACACATCCATGCTGCCCAGATTTTCCAAGGCTTCCAAGCGCCGCACAATCACGCCTTCTTTGGCCATAGCGCGCGCACCTGCCGAAAGCGTTACGGTGACGATTGCCGGAAGGAGTTCAGGAGTTATGCCGACAGCGAGGGCAACCGCAAACAACAATGATTCAATGAGAGGCCTGCCCATCAATTGGCTTACTACAAGTACGAAGAAAACCATGACGATCATAACTTTAATCAACAAATATCCGAACTGCCGCACTCCCCGCGCAAATTCGGTTTCCGGTTCTGCCCCGCCAATGGCCTTGGCAACATCGCCCAGTGCTGTTTGAGAGCCAGTGGCAACAATCAAAATATTGGCAACGCCACTGCGCACTGATGTTCCTGAAAAGACTGAATTGGTGCGTAAGCTGATGGCTGCATCTGCAGAGATAACACCTGGCTTTTTTTCAACCGACATGGACTCGCCCGTAAGCGAGCCTTCACTGACCAGAAAGTCCGTGGCGGTGAGTATAACACCATCGGCTGGCACCAGATTTCCGGCGGAAAGCTGGATGACATCGCCCTTCACGAGGCTTGCTGCGGGAAGGGTAACGGCTTTCCCATCCCGTAAAACTTTTGTCGTGAGGGCAAGCCGCAGCCGGAGTGCGGCAAGGGCAGTCGAGGCCTTATATTCTTGGGTGAAGCCCAATAGAGAACTGGCCACCACGATGAATATAATAATACCTGCGTCTGTCCATTGTTTCAAAGTAAGTGAAAGCACAGCCCCGAAAATGAGCACGAGAAGCAAGGGGCTTTCATATTGCCGAGCGAGCAGGCGAAAGGGCCCAATGTTTTTCTCTGCGTTTAACACATTAGGGCCGTCAGTGCTGAGCTTGGCACCTGCTTCTTGTGACGTGAGCCCTGTGGCGCGACTTTTGAATTGGGTCAGCAGGCTAGACGCGTCACTTGTCCAATAGGCGGTTGAGGAATCCGTCATTTACTTATGCCTCATCGTGACTATAATTATGAGAGTGCCGATGATGAAAACACCCGCTCCAACAACGGTCCAAATCTGAGAGCCACCCTCAATGCAGGCACAATCTGCGAAACAGAGGATGGGGCATACATTGAGAATCCCAATCCCCTGCAAGAGCCAAAATGTCCCGAGGAGCATTGCTATTATGGCAAATATTATTTGAGCGATTTTTCTTATTTTCATGAAGGTTTATTTCCAAAGTTCATTTTTGGTCGCCAAGATGCGATGATCGCAGTGACGGGAAATGCTAAGATAAAAAATGTCACGAATGGATTATAGAATGAACCCTCAATGGGAAATAACGCCCAAGTGAGATTGATCATGGTGTGAAACAGCACGGCAACGAGAATGCTTTTACCCGTGCGTTCAAAAAGCCAGACGATGATGAATCGGAGCGCTACGGTGCCTAACAAGTGCCAGGTAATCCAATCGGTGCTCCGCCCCATCTCGACAAATGGGACAACATGCCAAAGCGCCCAGATGATGCCGAGAATGAGCGTTGAGCCAAAAACAGTAGTGCTATTTCGAAGACGAGGATAGGCATAACCCTGCCAACCCAGTTCTTCACCGATGGCTCCAATGAAAAAAGCGGCGAAGTAAAGGAAAGCCTGACCGAATGCAATTTCCGGAATTGGCACCACGTTGCCCATTAAACGCAAAATACCAAACTCCAGAAGGCTGATAATTGGCATGAACAAAACTGCCACAAAGATCCAACCTACGCTCTGGTTTCGGCCATAGGCCAAGGCGGATTTCAATAATGTAACAATACCTTCACCGCCACGCTCGAGATGGGTCAGTAACAGCGCTGCGATCATCGGAGCAAAACCCATCAGCGCACTGGCTGGCAAGAATGGCATGCCCGGCATATGGACACCGGTTGCGCTCAAGAGGTAAAACGGAACCGACAGCGCAAAAACCAGAATGAAAAAGTTTGAAGAGGATGATTTCACGGCGTGTTCTATGGCCTCTGGTCAATGCGTGACTCAAACGCCGCAGATCATTTTTCGTTCCATGGCACCTACGGCAAAGCGGAACTAAATACTGTACTGGCCGTTTAAGTGAGCATTGCTGCACCAATTTGAACATTCACCGGAGTTACCGAAGACAATGGCGACTTGATGAGACCTTTTGAAATTCTGTTATTGCTCGCCGATTTCTCAGTCTTGGTCATGATGTTCTTGCCGTCATCTGCCCGTGGTAATGGATTCCGCCTCAGACTTTTAATTGCGGTATTCGTTGCCGTCTTTCAGTTCGTTATTGAGGGGCCGCGCTGGCAAATGATGCCTGCTTATCTAATGATAGGATTGTTCTTTCAAATTTGGTTGTCGCGAAAATTTATTATTTTGTTCAGTGGCCTAGCATTGATCGTATCATTCATTTTATCAATTGCTATCCCAGTGTTTCATTTTGAAAAGCCAACAGGGCCCTATGAGATTGGCACAGTGACTTACCATTGGATTGATACGTCGCGGCTGGAAGTTTTTAATTCTGGTGCAAAAACTTACCGTGAGTTGATGGTTCAAATCTGGTATCCGGCTCAACACGACGCAAGATTGCTGCAGGCTTTTTACATGCCAGATTCCGATGCGTTTTCAGCAGCACAAGGCAAGTTGCATAACTGGCCATCATTCCTGCTTGGGCATCTTAAATATGTCAAAATCAATGCCCGACTCGCGGCGAAAATGGTGGAAAATAAACCTCAGTTTCCAGTCCTGATATTTTTGGAAGGCATAACTGGTTATCGTCAAATGAATAATTTTCAAGTTGAGGAGCTAGTTTCTCATGGTTACATCGTCGTCGCGATTGATCAACCTTTTGTCGCAGCCTCGGTGGTATTCCCAGATGGGAGGCAGATTGCGGGCCTTTCAAAAGATCAAATGGATCCGCTGATTCAGCAGAGCATCACGCCAATCGAACCATCGCCATTGCTCAATGGAGCCACCTATAGCGATGGCATCATCCCCTATTTTGCGCAGGACGTAGTGTTCACCTTAGATCAACTCGAGCAGTTGAATAAAGTAGATCCAAATTTAATCTTAGGCGGGCGACTTGATCTCCAGCGTGTTGGAATTTTTGGAGTATCACTCGGCGGTATTATCGTTGGCGAAGCGTGTCGGCTTGATCATCGCTTGCGTGCTTGTTTGGTGATGGATGCGCCTATGACGGCCCGTGTGGTGCGCGAAGGCCTGCTGCAGCCCTGTATGTGGATCTCTCGTGATGCGCAAACTATGAAAAATGAAGGCTGGTCTCAGTTTGATATAGATCTGCATCAAACAACTATGCGCGCGGTATTTAATGGGTTGCATGACGATGGATATTTTGTTCGGGTCTCTGGAATGTTTCACGTCAATCTGACAGATACCCCCCATTTTTCGCCGCTCCTTTCTTGGCTAGGAGTTACTGGGCCAATAGAGAGTCAACGAGCACATGATATTATCAACGCTTATTCAGTGTCGTTTTTTGATAAATACTTTAAAGATTCTCTTTCAAATTTTCTTGATGGTTCAACTCAACAATTTCCCGAAGTTCAATTTGAGCAACGCGGGAAAAATTAAAAAAGCCAGATCGCATGCTGGCTTCTGATCATGGAGAAGGCAACAGTTGCCTCATACTATGAGGTTCGCTACCGGCCTGCGTGCTGAATAAGGCATTGTCGGACCGTAGCCAAAGCGCATCACAATATCTGGGCGGCGACTAGGCATACCAACGAGATTTGCAAGCTCTGGACGCAAGCTTGGAACTTCTACGGGTTGGTTGATGAATGCCAGTTTCAAGCCCAATGCAGTGGCCTGGAGTGCAAAAAGTTGGCAGGCTCTTCCTGCTAATACCCAGTGTTCGGGATCATCCTTTTCAGATACGAAAATGGCAACACCCGCTGAAGAATTAATTTGGCGTGCATATTTATCATTTTCAGTTTTGGGTTTGTAAAACCACTCAAAGGCCACTTGCCCTAGCCAATCCGGAATTGTGGGATTGCCATTGGTGGCGCTGAACAGACCGTCACCTGTTGTCATAGCGCTGCGCGGATTAAATCTGATCCAAGCTTTCAGTTCTTTGACAAAGGCCGCATCTGCCATTTGCAATGTGTTGCCAGAAATAACCAAATCACGAATCTTATTGATCTGGGGTCGGTCGGTTAAGATTCTGATATCAACACCAGAAATTGATGACGCGCTGGCCAGTTGTTGCACATCAGCGGCACTAACTGGCCTGCCATCATACTCTGCGCGGGTGGATTGCCTCGTCGTGATTGCGTCAACCAAACTTGGTTGAGCATCCATGCTACTGCCAAAAGCGAACACCACCGAACCATCATTGGAGGCATTGAAACTGATGTCACCCGCTTTGCCATTTGCACCTGCAGCAAGCGCCAAGTTCGTGACAGCGCAGCCGAGACTGGCGAAGAGATGGTGATTATCTGGATCGACAACGGGAATTTGCCGCGCCATATCCGGCAGGATTTCAATGCCGCGATCACCGATTTTGAACTGCCAAGGTTGGGTGTTGTGGCTATTGGCTGCAAGCGATGCAAAGCGGATGAATTCTGGTAGCTCAGGTGTTTGTTTCAGTGCCGAACGAATGGCAGCTACCGCTTCATCATATTCTGCCATCGATCCCATGTTGCGAAATCCAAAGTAACTTGCACCTGTGCCTGCCAGGACCAATGCTCCACCACCTGCGAGTAATTTTCGTCTGTCAATCATGTCACTCTGAGCCTCCGCCCCTTACCGAGGGCATTAATTAAGCAAACACTATTTCGGCTCTGCCAAGGCTACAACACAACAGAATATAATTGGTTCCAACTTATCACTTCACGTTTTGTAAAATGGCAATTGGAGCATCGAGGTGCCAGCACATGCCACTTGGCAGAGCGCGGAGTTCGGCTATGCCGTCAAATGTCGCAGGCACTACTTTTTCGAGAATGACACGACCAAAGCCTTTGTGCTGCAAGGGAGCAACGAGTGGGCCGCCTTGCTCTTGCCAATCAAATTGAAAGCGGTTGATGATTTCATCTATCGACCAGTAAATATTTAACTTGCCCGACGGCACCGATAACGCACCGTGTTTCAAAGCGTTGATGGCAAGTTCATGAATAGCAAGACCCAAATATTCTGCATGATCGATTGATAATCGCAAGTTTGGTCCACTTAGATTGATGGTAGAAGCACCTCTTTGGTTTACAAAATTAAGTTGGGCGCGGACTACCTCAGTGATTGTTGGGGCTTGCCAATTTTCTAATGCCAGTAATTCATAAGACGCTGAAAAACTGCGCAATCGTTCGTCAAAGGCAGATTCGAACTTTGCGCGGTCGAGGTTTGAAGCTCCAATTTGTCGGGATATAGCGCTGATGACGGCGAACATATTTTTTGCACGGTGTTTGAGTTCAACGACAAATAACTCCGCCCGCTCTGCGCGATTTGCTGCTGATTGATCAAGCACCGATATAATAACTGCACTGGGTAAGGGACCGACACTGAGCGGTTTAAGACCAATTTCAATGGGTATCGAATGGCCAGCTTTGTGCCGTGCCGACAAGCGTCTACCTTCTCCCATTGGGCGACGGGCAGGCGTTTTAACGAAATTTTCGCGCAGCGAAGTATGCTTGTGTTTTAATCCATCGGGCAAGAGAATTTCAATTTGCTGTCCGATCAATTCTTCTTTTGAATAGCCGAAAGGTTGTTCAGCAGCCGTGTTAAAGTGCAAAACAAAGCCTTTTAGATCAATGACGAGCATGGCAACAGGCGCATAGTCGAGCAATTGCTGCGCGATTGCTAATGTGAAAAGTGCGTCGGAAGGTGAGATGGTGTCTTGAGTAGGGTCCATTTCAAAAAACTCCCGTGTACAGCCACCCGAGAGTAATTTGCACTCATAATGATGTGATGTCCTGTATCCATATACATCATTACGGGAAAATCCAAACTGCGATGGAACTTTTTTTGAATTGCCGCAGTTAGAGCATTGAAGTCATTGCTTTCACACAGCGGGGTGTATCATGGTTGCGACGTCAAATACGTCAGAATTGTCGAATGTAGGCGAAGCTAAAAACAAACTCGGTTTGGTCTCGCTCATAGCTCTTGTCATCGGCTCTATGGTGGGTGGTGGTGTTTCCAGCTTGCCGCAGAACATGGCCAAGGGTGCATCGCCGGGTGCAGTGATCATTGGGTGGTTGATCACTGGCATTGGCATGCTGGCGCTGGCTTTTGTTTATCAAAGTCTCTCAACACGAAAACCAAAATTAGATGCTGGGCCTTATTCTTATGCACGGGCTGGCTTTGGCGATTTTATTGGCTTCAACAGTGCTTGGGGCTATTGGTTGAGTGCGTGGATTGGCAACGTATCTTATGTCGTTCTTATATTTGGTGCGCTCAGTTATTTTTTCCCGATCTTCGGCGCTGAAGGCAACACTTGGCAGGCCATTGTGGGCGCATCGCTGCTCCTATGGGCGGTGCATTTCATTATTCTGATGGGTGTGCGGCAAGCCGCAATCATCAATGTAATTTCAACAATTGCGAAATTGGCTCCGATCCTAATTTTTATTGTTGCGGTGCTTGTGGCGTTTCGCTTACCCACTTTCAACTTGGATTTATGGGGTGCTGCAACGCCAACACTTGGCGGCGTGATGGCCCAAGTGAAAAGCACCATGCTGGTCACACTCTGGGTGTTTATTGGAATAGAGGGCGCTAGCGTGGTTTCCGCTCGTGCCGAGAAACGCACAGATATTGGCAAGGCGACGATTATTGGATTTGTAGCAGCCCTTGCAATCTATCTTCTAGTTTCGCTGCTCTCCTTCGGCGTGATGACTCAGCCCGAACTTGCGGCACTCCCTGGTGCGGCCTCCATGGCCAATGTGCTTGAGAAAGTTGTGGGGCCTTGGGGTTCAGTATTGGTGCGCATTGGCATTGTTATATCAGTGGCAGGTGCTTTTCTAAGTTGGACACTTTTTGCCGCTGAAATTCCGTATCGTGCGGCCAAAGAAGGCATGATGCCGAAGCTGTTTGCCACGGAAAATAACAATGGCTCGCCAGCGGGCTCATTGTGGATCACGAACATTGCAGTTCAAATTTTCCTTATCATCACTTACTATTACAATTCAACTTATCTCTCACTGTTCTATATCGCTTCAACCGCAATTCTTGTGCCCTACGTGTTGTCCGGTGCCTATGCTTTTAAACTTGCAATAACCGGTGAAAGTTATGAAACGAATGAAGGCCGTAACAAAGATATGTTTGTTGGTTTAGTAGCTACCATTTTCGGAATCTGGCTCATCTATGCGGCAGGCTCGCAATATCTTTTGATGTGCGCGTTGCTCTACGCACCTGGTATTCTGATTTACGGGTGGGCTCGCAATGCGCGCGGTGAAAAGGCATTCACAGCTGTTGAAGGTTTGATTGCCGCTGGCCTCGTTGTCGCTGCTAGCGTGGCTGGTTACATGATGTGGACTGGAGCTATTAGCGCATTATGACACCTGAAGAAATTCCGCTTGGCGTTCACTCCGAAGTTGGAAAACTTCGCACAGTGCTCACTTGCAGGCCGGGCCTTGCACACCAAAGACTAACCCCATCGAACTGTGATGAGTTTCTTTTTGATGATGTGTTTTGGGTGCAAGCCGCTAAGGCTGATCACCATGATTTTGTGGTGAAGATGCAAGATCGCGGCATTGAAGTTTTGGAAATGCATGAGTTGCTGAGTGACATTCTAAAAAGCGAAGCGGCGTTCAATTGGATTTTTGAACATAAGTTCACCGAAAATCAAATCGGCATTGGTATGGCTGACGAGTTGCGCAGTTGGCTGAAAGGCCTGCCGTCTGATCAAGTTGCGGAATTTCTAGTTGGCGGCATCACTGTGGGTGATGTGCCTTTCAAAACCCAAGGCATGTTTGGTCTTTATCTCGGGGCGGAAGGGTTTATCTCGCCGCCACTGCCCAATCTCATTTTTACACGTGATACGAGCGCGTGGATCTATGGGGGAGTTACACTCAATCCCATGCATTGGGCGGCGCGGCGGCAAGAAACACTGCTGACCGCCGCAGTTTATAAATTTCATCCACGGTTCAATGGCGCGGATTTCAAAGTTTGGTGGGGCGATCCGGAAATTGATTTCGGGCCAGCCACTCTTGAGGGCGGTGATATTATGCCGATCGGCAATAGCGTTGTTTTTGTAGGCATGGGGGAGCGCTCTACACCGCAAGCTGTGGGACAATTGGCGCGGTCGCTTTTTGTTTCTGGTGCAGTAACAAGAGTCGTGGCGTGCCAGATGCCAAAGTCGCGTGCGTCAATGCATCTCGATACAGTGTTCACTTTGTGTGATCGCAGCACGGCTACCAGTTTTGTCGAAGTTGCTGATCAAATTCACTGCTTCAGTTTGCGCCCCGGTGACAAAGAAAATTCTGTTGAAGTCAAAGCTGAGACAAAACACTTGTTCGAAATTGTCGCAGAATGTCTCGGCATCAAGGCTCTTCGTATCATTGCGACGGGCGGCGACTCTGCTGAGCAGGAACGCGAACAATGGGACGATGGCAACAATCTCATATGTCTCGAACCCGGCGTGGTGATTGGTTATGATCGAAATGTTTATACCAATACATTGTTGCGCAAAGCTGGGATTGAAGTGATCACCATTCGTGGATCAGAGCTTGGCCGTGGCCGGGGTGGCAGCCACTGCTTAACTTGCCCCATCGCGCGCGATGCTTAGAAAGAGAGAAACTGAAATGTCTATCAAACTTAGAAATCGGAATTTCCTCACTCTGCGCGACTTTAGCCGCAACGAGATCAAGTATCTTTTGAAACTCTCGGCAGATTTGAAAACAACCAGTAAGAAAGGCACAGAAAAAAAGAAACTCAAAGGCAAAACAATTGCTCTCATTTTCGAGAAATCATCGACCAGAACGCGTGTCGGCTTTGAGGTGGCGGCCTATGATCAAGGTGCGCATGTCACATATCTCGGCCCAAGTGGCACACAAATCGGCGCCAAGGAAACAATGAAAGACACTGCCCGCGTGTTAGGCAGACTCTATGATGCCATTGAATATCGGGGCTTTGGTCAAGATGTAGTTGAGGTTTTAGCGGAGCACGCGGGTGTTCCAGTTTACAATGGTTTGACGGATGAGTTTCATCCCACGCAAGTTCTTGCTGATCTATTGACCATGAAAGAGCACAGCAAGAAATCATTGCGCAAAATAAGTTTTTGTTTTTTGGGTGATGCTGGAAATAATATGGGTGACTCGTTGCTCATTGGTGGTGCAAAGATGGGCATGGATGTTAGGCTTTGCGCACCGAAGGCCTGTTGGCCGATGCAAGCAATCATCAATGATGCGAATGCTATGGCAGTAAAATCCGGTGCCAAAATCACCATTACCGAAAGCGTTAAAGACGCCGTCAAAGACTGTGATTTTCTTTACACAGATGTTTGGCTTTCCATGGGTGAGGCCGAAGAAAAATGGCCAGAGCGCATTAAGTTACTGAAGCCTTACCAGATCAATGCCGAAATTATGAAAATGACGGGCAATCCTAAAGTGAAATTCATGCATTGTCTTCCGGCCTTTCACAATGCCGAAACCAAAATCGGCAAAGATATGCAAACGAAATTTGGGCTTGATGCAATGGAAGTCACCGATGAGGTTTTTGAGTCTCCTGCTTCAATTGTTTTCGACCAAGCCGAAAACCGTATGCACACCATCAAAGCAATCCTCGTCGCAACCCTCGGGGACTAGTACCATGCGCGTGGTCATAGCGCTGGGTGGCAATGCCATTCTAAAACGTGGCGAACCTATGACCGCTGAGAATCAAAGATTGAATGTGAAGCGTGCAGCTGAAGCTATCGCCAAAATCATTGATGCTGGTCACGAGGTGGTGATCACCCATGGTAACGGCCCGCAAGTTGGGTTGATGGCCTTGCAGGATTTGGCTTACGATCCATCTCTCGCCAGCCCCATTGATTGTCTGGTTGCTGAGACGCAAGGTTTAATTGGTTATCTATTACAGCAGGAATTGGGCAACGCCACCGGACATAAAAGAGAATTCGCAACATTGTTGACCCAGATTGAAGTGGACCATGATGATGTTGCATTTAATGAACCCAACAAACCTATAGGTCCGATTTACACTAAGGCTGAAGCTGTTGCGATGACGGCAAAATATGGTTGGACGATGATGCCCGATGGCGGCAATTTCAGGCGTGCCATTGCTTCACCAAAGCCCAAGCGCATCGTCGAAATCGCTACCCTCAAACGCCTGATTGAAACCGACGTCATTGTCATTTGTGCGGGCGGTGGTGGGGTTCCTATTGTGCAATGCGAGTGTGGTAATTTTGTTGGCATTGAGGCTGTGATCGACAAAGATCACGCCAGCGGTCTATTGGCCCGTGAAATAAAAGCTGATGCTTTATTACTGCTCACGGATATCGATGGTGTCTATCTCGGATGGGGAACTGATCAGCAGCAGCGACTTGCTACTATTACACCAGCTGAATTAAACGCGCATAAATTTGCGGCGGGCAGCATGGCTCCAAAAGTTCAAGCCGCAATTGACTTTGTGTCCCCCGCTAATACATTTACTGGAATTGGTCGCTTGGAAGATGCCATCGAAATTTTGAACCAGCATGTGGGCACGATTGTTAAAATGTAGCTTTCACATTCGGAGCATTGAACATGACGGAAAATATTTACACCTGCCCCATGCATCCACAGATTAGGCAGACAGGTCCGGGTTCTTGCCCGATTTGTGGCATGAATTTGGAACCAGTTGTTGCCAAGCTTGAGGACGCGCCAAACGCGGAACTTATCGACATGACACGCAGGTTTTGGTTTGCGCTCGTCTTAACAGTTCCCGTTTTTATTCTCGAAATGGGCGGGCATCTATTTTCTATGATGCATGAGTGGATATCGCCTCACATTTCAGGCTGGATCCAATTTATATTGGCGACACCCGTGGTTTTCTGGGCGGGGTGGCCGTTCTTTGTGCGCGGTTGGGCGTCGCTCCAAACGCGAAACCTCAATATGTTTACTTTGATTGCTATGGGCGTTGGAGTCGCTTGGGCTTATAGTGCAATTGCTTTTTTTGCTCCCAATCTGTTCCCTGAATCAACAAAAACAATGGGGGGCGAAGTTGCTCTCTATTTTGAATCTGCTGCTGTGATAACAGTGCTAGTATTGCTTGGGCAGGTTTTAGAACTGCGTGCTCGTGAAAACACATCAGGCGCCATCAGAGCCTTGCTCAATCTTAGTCCAAAAACGGCACGCCGTGTTGATGCTAAGGGCATTGAAACGGATGTTCAAATTGAAATGATTATGGTGGGCGATCTTTTGCGCGTGCGACCGGGAGAGAAAATTTCAGTTGATGCAACAGTCGAAGAAGGCAACTCTTCAATCGATCAATCCATGGTGACGGGTGAATCAATGCCCGTCGAAAAAGTCAGAGGTGACGCTGTAATTGGTGGCACACTCAACAGTTCCGGCACATTAATAATTCGTGCCGTAAAAGTCGGGCATGATACTTTGTTGGCGCGCATTGTAAAAATGGTAGGCGATGCCCAACGCTCGCGCGCTCCCATTCAAAGCTTAGTGGATACGATCTCGGCTTGGTTTGTTCCGATAGTAATTGCATGTGCTATCCTAGCATTTGCAGTTTGGTTTGGTTTTGGACCAGAGCCGCGTTTTGCAAATGGTATGATCGCTGCTGTTGCCGTTCTGATTATTGCTTGTCCCTGTGCACTTGGACTTGCCACACCCATGTCGTTGATGGTGGGGATTGGCAAAGCGGCTAGCGTTGGAGTGTTGGTGAAAAATGCCGAAGCGCTTGAGCAAATGGAAAAGATTGATACGCTTGTCGTTGATAAGACTGGAACGCTGACTGAAGGAAAACCCTCCATCACAAAAATCATATTGGCAAAGGGCTTCGTTGAACAAGAAGTCTTAAAACTTGCAGCAGCAGTGGAGCAAGGGTCTGAACATCCACTTGCTCAAGCCATAGTTCGGGCAGCAAAGGTGCGCAAACTTACCATTCCTGAAGTTACAAATTTTGATGCGCCAGTCGGCAAAGGTGCTCTTGGTAGAGTAGATGGTAAAATTATTTTGGTTGGTTCTGCCAAATTTCTAAATGAAAATAACGTCAAATCGGAAGAACTCGCAACCCAAGCGGAGTCTTTGCGCCAAGAGGGTGCCACAGTGATCTATGTTGCCATCGGCAAGAAACTCGCAGCGATTATTGCCATTGCCGATCAAATTAAAGCGAACACGCAAATGGTGCTTAACGAATTAAAAAAGAATGGCATCAGAGTTGTCATGGTCACGGGGGATAACACGATCACGGCTCAAGCTGTTGCTCACAAACTCGGTCTCTCCGAAATTGAAGCTGATGTATTACCCGACCAGAAGGGTGCCATCGTCAAAAAATTACAAGGTGAAGGACGCATAGTGGCAATGTCAGGCGATGGCGTGAACGATGCACCTGCATTGGCCATGGCGAATGTTGGTATTGCCATGGGCACCGGCACTGATGCTGCCATTGAAAGTGCTGGCATCACATTATTGGGAGGAGACCTCAGTGGCATTTTGCGGGCGCGGCATCTATCGCAGGCCACCATGTCAAATATTCGTCAAAACTTGGTTTTTGCCTTTGTCTATAACGCTGTTGGTGTGCCCATCGCCGCTGGGGTCCTGTATCCCTCATTTGGCATTCTGCTTTCACCCATCATTGCGGCGGCCGCAATGGCGCTTTCATCAGTCAGCGTCATTCTCAATTCACTTCGGCTCTACTCGGTGAAAATCTGATCTATTTTGAATTCACTATCCGTCCATCCATCACATCAATAATCCGGTCACAACGTTTGGCCAGATCCAAGTTATGGGTCACGATGAGAAATGTAGTTTTATCTTTGAGGTTCACTTTTCGCATCATATCAAAAACCGTATCGGTGGAAACGGTATCGAGGTTGCCCGTAGGTTCATCAGCGAGGATGAGTGATGGCCTCATGGCCAAGGCCCGCCCAATTGCCACGCGCTGTTGTTGGCCGCCTGACATGTTATTGGCGAGGTTATCTTCCCATTTTTTCAACCCCATTTCAGCAAGCAAATCATGGGCACGGGTTTTCATTTCGTCGGTTGGAAAGTTGTGATCAACCAGCATGGGCATCATCACATTTTCAAGGGCGGTGAATGCTGAGATGAGATAATGACTTTGAAAAATAAATCCAATGCTATGTCCGCGCAGTTTTGTAAGCTCTCCGTCATTCAGCTTGCCAGTTTCTTCGCCATTGATAAACAATCGACCGGAAGACGGCCGATCGAGCAAGCCAATGATGTTGAGCAAGGTACTTTTCCCAGAACCAGATGGCCCCATCAAGGCCACAAACTCGCCGGGCTGTAAAGTGAGATCAATGTCATGCAACACTTCAACCTCGGCAGGCGTGCCCGTGTTGTAAGCTTTGCAGACGCGCTCAATGCGGAGAACTTCAACCATGCATCGCCACCACGGGATCAAGTTTCGCCGCACGGAAAGCGGGTATTGCTGCTGCTACCACGCCAGTTGATGCGGCCAACAACATTGTAATGAAAAAAAGTACCGGCTGAAGCTCAAATGGAAAGATTTCTTTTCCGTCTGATTGCCGCACCAAGTAGTGAAATATGAGAAAGCCTAATCCTCCCATCACTGAACCCACAATCGAGCCCAGAAATCCAAGCACGCCACCCTGCAACAAAAATATCCGCAGAATCTGCATCTGCGATGTGCCCATGGCCCGCAAAATGCCGATATCTTTTGATCGTTGGGTGACCGACACGACGAGAACACTTGCAATGCCGAATGCAACTGACAGCGCCACAAATCCTTCAATTATGCCAAATGAAATCTGCTGAGATTTTACAGCTGTAAAAAACTGCGCATTTGTGGCGATCCAACTTTCAGCTTTTTTTCCAGTTGAGACTTGAATTTCTCTGGCAATCGTTTCAGCAGCATAGGCATCATTCACCGTAACGTTGATGGTAGAGACGCCGCCTGCAAGATTAGAAAGTGTTTGCGCCGTTCTGAGTGCTACGAATGCCGACTGTCGATTAGGCCCACCATTTCCCAAATCAAAAATGGCACTAATGGTGAGCACGCGTACATCTTTGCTTGCCCCTGTGATGTTCAACTTTTCGCCAATCGTAACGCCTAAGTAATTGGCAAGTTCATTGCCAATGATAATGTCTTCGCTGGTTAATCTCGGTTCGCCCAGTATGATATAGTCGGGCAATTTAATGATGTTAAAGTAGCTCACTGGATCAATGCCCGTGATCGAGATCGACCTGCTTGCATCACCGCGCACCGCCTGCCCGGAAGCTGATATAGTCGCAGCAACATATGCTATGTCGGTGCGCAGTTCGAGCTCTCGGACAATGTTTTGCCATTGATCAATCGAGCGCAATCTCTGTGCGGGTTGTTGCACAACCGTGGCCGGAATAACGTCGGATGAGATAGGTCTTAGCGGCCGTGCAAACTCATCGAGTGCCGAGATTTGAATATGCGGTTGCGAACTTAAAACCCGAGAAATGAAACTGGTTTGCAACGACGAAAGAAGCGCTGACATGAAAATGATCACGCCAACGCCAAGTGCAATACCACTCACAATGAAAATGGTTTGCATGCGGCCTTCTTTAAGAAAGCGGATGGCCGCTATCCACTCAAATGGCGCAAGTTTATTCACTTCGTTACAACTGACGCAGCGCCAACTCGAATGCGTTTGCCATCGGTAACTGTGGTTGCAGAACTTGGAATGATCTGGTCGGCTTCAACAAGGCCCTCAAGAATCTCGGCTTTTCCTGAGCTCACTAGTCCCACTTTGACAGCCTGACGTTTTGCAATTCCGTCAATAATTTTTAACACCCATGCCACGCCATTTTTAAGTTCGTGCAAATCAACTACGTTCACAATCAGTGCTTCTGGGCGTCGGTTAACTTCGATATCGACCGAAACCGTCATGTCTTGGCGCAGGTAGGATGGTGGATTTTCGATAGCGAGTTTTACGGCAACAGCGGCACGAGCCAAATCAACCGCGGGGTCGATAAACGTCACCCGAGCAGGAAAGCTTTCTTTGCTATAGGCATCGGCAGAAATAATGGCTTGCTGACCAAGCGCAACGAGACTCAGATTTTTTTCATCCACTTGAACAACAATCTCAGTGTCACCATTGGGAGAAAGTTGCATCAGTTCTGTGCCGGCTTGAATAACATTTCCAACCTCCACGGTTTGCGAAATCAGAACGCCATTACGGGGGGCTTTCACAACAAAGGTTTCGAGATGCGATTGCGTAACTGCGAGTGCTGCTTGCGCCTGGGCCTGTTGGGCTTTAACCAACAAAAAGTCGTTGCCACCATCCTGGTTACTTGAGACCTGCAATTCAGCGCTCGTCACTTGAGCGCGTGCAATGCCGAGATTTGCCTCCGCTTGTTGCAATGCTGCTTTCGCGACAATTCCTTTGCTAGCGAGTGTTGATGTGCGCGTGTATATCTCCTGGATATTTGCCATGGTCGCCCTCACGCTCGCCAATGACTGAACCGCTGCTGGCAATGTCAGTTCGCGTTGTTGATCAACGCGCGCTACAGCTTGAGCTAACGCGCCTTGGGCTTGGGTTACGCTGGCCTGTGCCACACTTTCATCAAGCTTAACTAAAGTATCGCCAACTTTGACCTTATCGCCAACGGCGACAGGAATATCTGTCACGATACCACCGATTTGGCTGCTGACAGTAACGCGTGATGGTGTTGCAACGTGGCCGCTAGCTACCAAGGTTTGCACAAGATCAACACGCACAACGGGGATCGGGTTCACAACAGGGCCAAGGACATAAGTCCCGCCATAGACCCACCCCGCTGCAAGCAAAGCGAACGCTGGAACCAGAATGGAGAGCCAATGCCAAGCAGTCCACGGCTTCGTTTGGGCGGCAGCTTTCGCTATGGGGATTGTTTGTTCAACCACTTTTGCCTTGACCAGTTCGAGCTGAGGTCTCGTTGCGGGCAACGTCATTCTCTAACGGCTCGAATAATCAGTTTGGATTGATACATAACGTTTTCTCGCTTTGTGCAAAGAAACGCAGCTCGACACCAATTGTTCCATTTGAATGCAGGTAGTCAAAGAACATTTAAGTTTGCAGCCAGTGGTGCAATCTTGGTTTGATTAAATCCAATACAATGAGCAACACAACTCCAGCACCAACTGTCACCGCCAGATCATTCAGATGCAATGGCCCAAAACGAAAAAGCGCACTCGCTAAAGGCCAAAGTAGAGTGAGGCTTAGCATTACTGTCACTCCAACTAACACCCAGCGAAGGGCAGTATTGTGTCTGCGCAGCGCCAAAACAATTGAAGCGCTGAAAGAACGATTTACGAAGATCAATCCAATGATGGTCATCACCAATGAGAAGAAGCTGAGCGCGCGGACTTCATTGACTGGCATTTCGAGACGAAGTGCCACAATAAAAATGGCAGCCACCAATCCAAATGCCAGCACGCCCTGCATCAGGCTCCAGATAATCATGTGACGTGAAAACAAGGGTTCATCAGTTGGGCGTGGAGCTCTCGCCATCACATCGTCCTCCGCTGTTTCAGCTTCAAACACCAATGAGCAAACTGGATCAATCACCATTTCAATAAAGGCGATATGCATAGGACCAAAAAGTATGGGCAGGCCAAAAAGCAGCGGCAGCAAGGCCAGACTTGCAATGGGCACATGAACAGCAAAGATGAACCCCATGGCTTTGCGCAAGTTGTCGTAGATACGACGGCCAAGCCTGATTGCTTTGACGATCGATCCGAAATCATCATCAAGCAATACGATTGAAGAAGCCTCACGCGCCACATCGGTTCCGCGCCGACCCATGGCAATACCGATATGTGCGGCCTTCAGCGAAGGCGCATCATTGACCCCGTCACCCGTCATAGCAACAATTTCACCATTTGCTTTCAACGCCATTACTATGCGCAGTTTTTGCTCCGGCATAATGCGAGCAAACACAGTTGCAGTGCCAACCCTAGTTGCCAATTCGTTATCGTTCATTTTTTCGAGTTCGACGCCGGTGACCATATCATCTGCGACAAGTCCTGCTTGTCTCGCGATGGCTTGGGCTGTGGCGGGGTAATCGCCCGTGATCATTATAATACGGATTCCTGCAGTGCGGCACTGGCGAACGGCTTCAGGTACGCTGGCCCGTAGCGGATCGGCGATGCCAACCAAACCCAGAAATTTGAATTTAAAACCGCTTGCAGAATTTGGCCATTTTTGACCTACAAAAGATGATTGTGCCACACCTAAAACGCGCAAACCTCGCGCGGCCATTTCATCAACGGTTTTTGAAATGAGTTTGCGGTCTTTGACGCTCATGCGGCACAATCCAGCAATAGCTTCTGGCGCACCTTTGGCTGCCACAATGTGTTTTTTGCTTGAAGTTGAACTCCATATTTGTGTCACGGCCAAAAGATCAGGACGAAGACCATAGGCATGCAATACTTTGTCTTGGCTCTTTTTTGTTTCCCCCAACTGTTCTTTACTCAACTCATGAAAGGCCTTATCCATTGGGTCAAAGGGTTCGGCAGCGCTGGCAAGCAAGCCAAATTTCGCCAGTTCAGAAAATGCGTTCGGCATGTCGCGATTTCCAGCAACGCGCGCCCAGATATTTTTTGAAAGCGGAATCTGCAGCTCAGCAATTGTCATGCGATTTTCAGTGAGGGTGCCAGTCTTATCTGTACATAGCACAGTCGCCGAACCCAAGGTTTCAATTGCGGAGGCCCGCCTTGTTAGAACTCGAGCTTGCGAAATCCGCCACGCACCCATAGCCATGAACACTGCGAGTACGACGGGAAACTCTTCTGGCAGCATGGACATGCCGAGCGCAATGCCTGCCAAAATTGCGTCAAGCCAGCCGCCGCGCAAAGTGCCATAGAGAATGACAGCAAGCACACTGATAGCTCCGCCAACGAGAGCAAAAATTCGCACAATTTTACGTGTCTGCGCTTGTAGGCGGGGTGGTTCAGTTTCGAGCGTACTGAGCGAATGGCCGATCTTGCCAATTTCACTTCTTATGCCTGTTGCGACCACTTCACCGATAGCAGTTCCTCGCACAACCAGCGATCCAGAAAACACGCAAGGCAAGCCGTCGCCGCCCGGCCTCAAACTCTTGTTGACCTCAGTTACAGCCCCTACGATTTTTTGAACAGGGACGGACTCGCCAGTTAGTAATGACTCATCCGTCTGAAGATCATGATCTTGCACTAAAATGGCATCAGCCGGAATTCGGTCTCCTTCTGACAGCACGATAAAATCACCTTGAACAACATCGCGCCCGGGGATGCGTTTGCGTTCACCATCACGAATAACAAGCGCACGTGGACTGGTCAGATCGCGTAGTGCTTCCAGAACTTTCTCGGTGCGCGTCTCTTGCACTACAGTAATCAAAACCGACATTAGCCCGAAAGCGAGAAGAATAATTGCGTCAGTGATTTCACCCAGCAAAAAATAGACAACTCCACCGCCAATCAACAAGGCTAACATGGGCTCACGAACAACCTCGAAAACGATACGAAAAAACGTACGCTGATTTGGTCGCGGCAATTCATTGGTGCCATCACGCTTTAATCTGGAATCTGCGTCGGATGTGCTGAGACCTTGAATATTTTTGGATAAACTCATTTTATCTACCACCCGCTGTCCATTGATTTCAAACGACTTTTCCAACAAATGCGCCAATTGCGGCTGTGAGTGCCAATGCGAGTGTTCCCCAAAACGTAACGCGCAGTGCGCCCCGCCAAATGCTTGATCCACCAATGCGTGATCCTAATGCACCAAGCACCGCAAGAAATAGCAGCGTTGTAACGGCGACGGCATAAACCAGCCAAGTGCTGGGGCTGATAAGAACAACCAACAGCGGCATGGAAGCCCCGATTGAAAATGTAAGTGCCGAAGTCAGTGCCGCCTGAATAGGTCTTGCGGTCAATTCTTCAGTAATGCCCAACTCATCTCTTGCATGGGCACCAAGCGCATCTTTGATCATGAGTTGCTTGGCGACCGTGTGCGCAACATCCTTGGTAACGCCTCGCTTGATATAGATGTTGGCCAGCTCTTGTAGTTCCGTTTCCGGTTGGCTTTTAAGCTCAGCACGTTCTCTCGCCAAATCAGCTTGTTCGGTGTCATGTTGTGAACTCACCGAAACATATTCACCCGCTGCCATCGATACAGAACCCGCCACCATGCCAGCGATGCCGGCCACCAATATGCTTGAGGCCGAGCTTGACGCTGCGGCCACTCCAACAATGAGGCTGGCAGTCGAAAGTAATCCGTCATTGGCGCCCAGAATTGCAGCGCGCAACCAACCGATGCGCGACACCAAATGAGCTTCAGGATGTTTAGCCAGCATCGGGTGGCTCCTAAACGCTATCGGCCTTTTGAAAAGACCGATAGCGGTAGAATTTAGAATACGATAGAAATATTATTTTCAACCGAGGTTGCACCTCTGGCCAACCAAGCAGTACTTCCAGCCACTTCCTTGTCATGCCAAGATGAGGTAGTTCCACCCAACTTCACCTTGCCACCATCAGCTTTGACGGTGATCGTATCAGCATCGAAAAGCCAAGAGCGATGCAATGCCGTGCGGATGCTGTCGCTAATGTCAGCGGTGTTGAGACGCGATTTTAGCGTTGTCTGGTTGGATACGCCGACAACTCCATAGAGGCCGCGAATGTCTTGTTCAGCAGCTTCCTTTTGGTAATGCCATTCGACTTCGCCAGTCAGCGTTACCCAGCCCTTTTCGACTCGCACCGAAACTGAGTCTTTGGGAATGGAAACATCCCAAGACAGACGACTGATGGCGGCTTCGGCAATTTCTTCGTCACTGCGTTTGATACTGTTAGGCAAACGCACTGCAATTTCTTCCGCAATACCCTTAACACCTTTCACACGCCACGCGGCAGCTTCTGCCGCACTCTTCTCGGTATAGTTTTCAACATGGCCAGTTAGCGTGACAACACCAGCTTTGGCAGATACACCAATATGCGCGGCATTGACGGCTGGCTCCCAATCCAATTCGGCGAGGACTTCATTTTGTAAAGTTTTATCATGTGACATTTGAATCTCCTGAATTTGAGCATACGAGTTGCTTGACCTTAACATCTCACAATCTCCAACGCGCCTGCCTCATATTCATATGTGAGAACGCATCTGCGATAGAACGTTGCCCGGGTCACAATGTTCCAATAAAATGCACCGTGAATCTAATTTTAGAACTCAAATGAAATTGAAGTCAGCTTGCTGCGATAATATGGTTTGGGGCCTTCTGGTGGTAACCAAGCGACCTCAGCCTCAGTGGGTACCATCATGCCGTCGCGCTCTACATAGTTCCAGTAACGCCCCTCCCATGGCATATATTCAACGCTTTTTCCTGAGCTGCGACCGCGTGCTGCCGCCCAAACCGTGTCGATCAAACCATTTTCATTAAATTTAAAAACCATAGTGACTTGTAGTTTTTCATCCGTCAGTGTGGCGCTTGCTGAGTGGTCATCAATGGCTTCCCATTTTATTCCTTCGCGCTGAAGCAACGACGTTGGATAGAGTGGGGTTTCAGCCAAAAATCGCAGCAGTTCGCCTTGCGCCATGGCCTTCGAACCGCTCATATTTGCAACGTCAAATAAGCCAAGGATCGAGGCTTGGAGCGAACCTTCTCCGGCTACATAGGCATCATGCACATAAACTGGAATTGCTGGAAACATCTGCACACGCGCATCCCAGACAAATCCGGGCCTGTTTACAACCACGTTTTGGTTTGATGTAAAAGGTTTCCAGCTGGGCTCTGCCTCGCTCATGTTAAAAGTGCCCGCGTGTGAAAATCTTGCAGTTTTAATAATGGGCTGGCCTTCTTTAAGAGCGATACGAAAATAGCGCAGCACGGGAGCAGGAAGAGTGGCGAGTTCGAGTTCGCTGTAAAGTGGCTCTCCTCGGGCGGCTCTTGTATTGTAGAGCTTTCCGATCAGTGCGCGCGTCGTCTTGTTCCAATGCCAAGTGCTTACATCTTCAATAGCAAGTGCTCCTGTGACAAGCACACCGACTGAAATTCCAACCCATTTTATCCAATCCATTTTACGACCTCTCAACCACAAATGCAGAAGGAGGCAAATTGGTTCCTTGCATGGTCAAGGCTTGGAACTTTTATTCAGTTTGGGTGTTTTGAATTTATCTATCAAAATAGGAAACACTCCATGAAAGCCCTTGTTTATCTCGGACCCGCAAAGATAGCGTTAGAAGATCGGCCAATTCCGGCAATTGTTGATCCAACCGATGCTATCGTCAGAATGACCAAGACAACAATTTGCGGAACTGATTTGCACATTTTGAAAGGCGACGTTGCAACCTGCCAGCCGGGACGCATTCTCGGCCATGAAGGGGTTGGCGTCATTGATAAAATCGGCGCGGCCGTCACAGCTTTCAAGCCCGGCGATCATGTTCTCATTTCTTGCGTAAGCGCATGTGGAAAATGTGAATATTGTCGCAGACAAATGTATTCACATTGCACTACGGGTGGCTGGATACTCGGCAATTCAATTGATGGAACACAGGCAGAGTTTGTGCGCACCCCACATGCAGACACTAGCTTATATCCAATTCCGAAAGGCGCTGATGAAGAAGCATTGGTAATGCTAAGCGATATTTTACCAACCGGGTTTGAATGCGGCGTCCTCAATGGCAAAGTTCAACCAGGCAGTGTGATCGCGATTGTAGGGGCAGGACCAATTGGGCTTGCAACCTTGCTTACAGCACAATTTTATTCACCCGCAGAGATCATCATGGTTGATCTTGATGACAACAGACTCGAGGTCGCAAAACGCTTTGGTGCCACTACCACGATCAACAGCGCCAATGGCAAAGCCACCGAAGCCGTTATGAAATTAACTTCAAACCGTGGCGTGGATACTGCCATTGAAGCCGTTGGCATTCCAGCCACTTTTGAACTCTGCCAAACAATTATAGCTGCTGGCGGTGCCATCGCCAATATCGGCGTGCACGGCAAAAAAGTAGATCTACATTTGGAAAAGCTATGGGACCGAAACATTTCGATCACTACGCGGCTTGTCGATACAGTGACTATTCCAATGCTTTTTAGGATCGTCAATTCAAAAAAAATAGACCCAAGACTCTTGATCACGCATCGCTTTACTTTCGATAAAATCCTTGATGCGTATGAAACATTTGGCAATGCGGCAAAAACCAAAGCGCTCAAAGTTATCATTGAAATAAATTAGGCAAGTGATTGACAGTCGCACTGGAGATCACAGCAGACAAAGTTTGCTATAACACTTTCGCCAATGTGAAATATCGGCATGATCTCTCTTTTTATGGAGTTTGGGCTTTTACGCTTCAATCTTTTCGACTTGGCTGACCAGCCGTTACAATAGCTTATGTTGCTACACTTAAACTTACTTATCGCGAGTATCGTCGTCCATATCGTGAGGTACAAAAATAGTTACTTCCAAAATTATATTGGTGATTATTCAGAAGACCCAAGTGGCTGGATCTTGGTCTCAGCGTTGCTAGCGTCATTTGCCGCCCGCGAGTCGCTGCTATTCGCGCTTTGGCAATTGGCTATCTAAATAAGATGAATGAGATTTTTTGGATTTCAAAAATTTCCCAGTAGACAATGGAAATCGCTTAGATGGAGAACTTAATACCACCAACCTCGTCATCGTGGGCGCGGATATTAAAGGCCAAGTCAATATCTGCACCCTAAATGCTCTTACTATCGGTTCCGAGGTTTATTTGTTGAATGACATCACAGCGCCTCGGGACACTGCACATCGAGAAACATTTATCGCGCGTTTGACGCAAGCAGGTGTCGTGTTATCGACCGTGTAACAAATGCTTTATCAGTGGCTTGCGGTGGAGACCGACCAAAATCGGAAAGATGTGCTCAAGAAACTTCTGGGTTATCCGAACTCAATATGAATTGAGACTGTTGGATATTTTCATTTTGATTAGCAACGGATCAACGCTTCTTTTTTGTCAAAATTCTATTTCTCGCGAATGAAGTGCGGGTCCGGCTTGCCGCCGGATCGCGCTCTATCTCGCTGCGCTCGACCAAGACTGGCTATGCCAGTCACGGCCCATTCGGGTGACGATCGCTCCCGCAGTCAAAGTTGACAAGGCTCGAAGGATGTCAATGTTGTTCGCAACGTTAATTGCGGGTTCATCGCCGTGTGTAATCGAGTGAGCGATTGAAGTGCAGGCCTTTGACCTGCATTGGGACACCGCGAAGTGCGGCGACATTTTTAGTTTAGTTCCCCGGTTCGCGGGGTGGGCGGCGCTTCCTTTTAGGCCAGACTTGTCCGCCCGCAACCGCGCCAAGCGCAGAAGATAAAGTTCGTCAAAGCTCGCAATGATCTAGTGCTTCACGCGGTCCTCCGCTGCGCTACGGCCCAAGAGGGTGCAACCAGCCAAGTCTGGCCTGACGGTCGCTTTTCACCGCCCACCCCACTCTCCAGGGAACATGTGGCGGGTAGGAGAAGCCATGACGGACCAGCAGAACCAGAGCAACAACCTGCCCAGCCTGTATTCACAGATGACAGACAGGATTATTGCCGAGCTTGAACTTGGCATTGTGCCGTGGGTCCAGCCTTGGGGCAGTGGTGAGGGAAGCATTGGCCTTGGACTGCCGCGCAATGCCAGAACCAGCAAATCCTATTCCGGCATCAACATTCTGTTGTTGTGGTCTGCCATTATGCAAGGCGGTTATGCTTCCCAGCAGTGGCTCACCTTCAAACAGGCGCTTGAACTTGGCGGCTGTGTTCGCAAAGGCGAGAAGGGCTGGACTGTCTGTTATGCCGACAGTTTCATTCCCAAAGACGAGAAGGAACGCGCCAGCAAAGATGGGGGCGACCCGCAATCCATTCCATTTCTCAAACGCTACACGGTGTTCAATGTCGCCCAATGCGATGACTTGCCGGAGGATATTTGTCCGAAGCCAACACCTGACGGCGAGTGCGAGATCGTTCCCCGCGCCGAGGCTTTGATTGCCGCAACAGGGGCCAGCTTCCAGATTGGTGGCGAGATTGCCTGTTATATCCCGAAGCTGGACGCCATCCGCGTTCCATCACAAACTGCGTTTCACGACCAGATCAATTACTATCGCACGGTGTTCCATGAGCTAGGACACTGGACAGGCCATACCACACGGCTTGACCGTAACTTAACTGTCAAGTTTGCCTCAGATGGCTATGCACGGGAAGAACTGGTTGCAGAACTGGCAACGGCTTTTGTCTGCGCATCGCTTGGCATAGTCCCAACCGTGCGCCATGCCGACTATATCCGCAATTGGCTGCAAGTTCTGAAAGAGGACAGCCGTGGACTTGTCCCCAATTAATTCCGCGTCCTGTTCTCATTTAGGCTGACTTTCGTTCGAACTTGACGGGTGATGTTCCTCCTATGGCTGAGTGTTTGCG
>JANPGD010000069.1:0-7530 GCA_031423845.1 Hyphomicrobiales bacterium
CGATCTCGCTGGGCGTCCCTACAGCGACAGCAAAAACTGAAACTGCAATCGTTGCAGGCGGCTGCTTCTGGTGTGTGGAATCTGATTTTGACAAGGTGAAAGGCGTTATTTCAACAACGTCAGGCTATGCTGGCGGACCCATTCAAAATCCTACCTATAATAATCACGAAGGCAGCCAAGAAGCTGTCAAAGTTGAATTTGATCCGGATGTCATTCCCTATGACAAACTCATCGCAAATTTTTTGCGAACCATTGATGTAACAGACAGCGGTGGTCAGTTCTGTGATCGCGGCGACAGCTATATTTCAGCCCTGTTTCCAAACAACACGGAACAAACAAAGGCGGCAAGCAAGGCAGTCAATGATGCGAGCCATACTTTGGGACAAATGATTGTCACAGCCATCAAGCCCTTCACCACTTTCACAGATGCTGAAGACTATCATCAAAATTATTACCTCGGTGAAAACCGTGTGCTCACGCGCTTTGGTTGGATCAAACAATCCGATGCTTATCATCGGTATCGTAAAGGCTGTGGCCGCGACGCTCAGGTAAAAAAAGTGTGGGGCGCTGCCGCCTTTACCAATAACAATTAGATAATTTCATCTTCATCCGGCAAGGCTTGAGAAGCATTGCGCGACCTAGTTTTAATGCGCGCCAAATGAAACAAGGCATCGCCACGATTGACAATGGGCAAATTGGTGCGCCCAATAATAATCCCATCATCTTCCGCCACCACAGGCACTTGCGATGCACCTAATGGATCCGAAATGACCCCCACAGGTTCAAGTCGACCAACGCGGTCGCCAATGCGCCGCACCGAGTGGAGTATGCCGCCTTCGGGTGCGCGCAGCCATGTGCTGGATGCTGAATGTGTCGAGGAAAAATGTGGAGAAACGGCTGGTGCTTCCTCAATCATGCCAATCGCTTTCATCACCCGCAATGTGCCTTTGACTCCGGCTTCGATGCTGGCTTCATCAAAGCGCAAAGCTTCACCCCCTTCATAAAGCAACACCTTCACGCCGTTGTCTTTTGCACTTTGGCGCAAGCTGCCATCGCGCAATTTGGAAGCAATAATCACCGGTGGCGCAAAGGCCTCTGCTAGCACCAGCAAATCTTTATCATCGGGCGCCATGCGAATTTGCGGTAAATTTGAGCGGTGTAAAGCAGCCGTATGATAATCAATCCCGTAAGTGCTGCGCAGAACAATCTCTCGAAAAAATAAATCTGCCAAAAGACTGGCGAGCGAGCCTTGGTCCGACCCTGGAAATGATCGGTTGAGATCGCGCCGATCGGGCATATAGCGCGAGTGATTAAGAAAGCCGAAGCCATTGACAATTGGCACCGCAAGCAACGTGCCTGACAGGTCTTTAATTTCCGCCGACGCCAAAACTCGCCGGATAATTTCAACACCTTGAATCTCGTCCCCATGCACCACGCCGGAAAGGAAGAATACTGGCCCCGGCTTTGCCCCATGCACCACATGAACAGGCAAGTTCATGCGAGTGTTGTTGGCGAGAACTGAAACTTCAAGTTCGATGGTTTCGCGGGTGCCAGCGGCGACCAACTTTCCGCCAAATTCAAATGCACTCATCCTTTGCCCCTTGTTTTAGTTTTATTGGGCTTGGCATTTTTTTCCAAAAACTCGATGATGGTTTTGGCTACGTCTTTGCCGGAGGCTTTTTCAATGCCCTCGAGGCCCGGCGACGAATTGACTTCCATTACGACTGGCCCGCGTTTGGACCGCAACAAATCGACACCTGCCACATTCAAACCCATGCTTTGCGCGGCCTTTAAAGCCGTGGCTTTCTCAGCGGCGGTAAGGTCCGTCATCACAGCGCTGCCACCACGATGAAGGTTGGAGCGGAACTCTCCCTTGGGGCCGCTGCGCTCCATGGCCGCAACAATTTTGCGGCCCACAATGAAGGCTCGAATGTCGCGGCCATCAGCTTCAGCCACAAATTCCTGAACCAAAATATTCATATCAGCGCCGCGAAACGCTTCAATGACTGATTTAGCCGAATTATGGGTTTCCCCCAGCACCACGCCAATGCCTTGTGTGCCTTCCAACAGCTTGATCACCACCGGCGCACCGCCGACGATTTGCAAAATTTCTTCGGTGCGATTGGCTTCATTGGCAAAAGCTGTCACAGGAAGCCCCACACCATCGCGCGCTAATATTTGCAATGAACGCAGCTTATCGCGTGACCGTCCGATCGCCACGGATTCATTCAGCGGGTAAACTCCCATCACTTCAAACTGGCGCAAAACCGCAAGACCGTAAAATGTGTGAGAAGCAGCAATGCGCGGGATCACCGCATCAAAGCCTTCAAGTTTTTCACCCATATAGCGAAGCTCAGGCTTGCGCGACGTGATATTCATATAGCAGCGCAAATAATCAATCGGCACAATTTCATGGCCACGCCCCACCGCTGTTTCCATCAAGCGTTGATGCGAATAAAGTTTTGGATTGCGTGTGAGCAAAGCAATTTTCATTTGAGTTTCTTCTTACGTGAGATCAAAAATGATCGGCCCGGGTTAACCAGAAACCGCCCCTTGATTGTGTTGCGCCCCAGCAGCATGGGCACCCCCATATCGCCACGATCCGTCAATGTCACCTCAGCTTTAAAATTATGATTGCCAATTTCAAGTGTGGTTTCAATAACCACCCGCACTTCGCTGTGACCACTTGAGCTCTTAATGCGCTTCACCCCAAATATAGGCACATCCATTGTGTGTTTCCGCCCATCAAGATCAAGCACAAACAATACGCGCTTTCCTTTGATCGTAATATTATCAGCGTGAAGTGCAGCAGTGCGTGCGCCCGTATCAATTTTCGCAACGATCACTCCGCCAGTCAATTCAGGCAGCCGCACATCTTCGCGCCAACCAATCAGCGGGGAGGGATATAATGTGGGGCGGGTGGGAGCCATGATTCCATACAGCCTATGGGAAAGCACCGTCTTTCGCCACTCCCCAAAATGAACGACGGATTTCCGTCATATTTGCGTCTATGATTAAGATACAAAATAAGGAATGGATTAATGAATAAAATCGCAATAGGCGCCTTAGCTGTGGTTATTTTAGCAGGCGTTGGTGCTTATATCGCTCAACCTTTGGGTTTTGGCCCGCCTGATGGCAAAATTCTCACAGCAGCCGAAAAGGCCAATTGCGGTATCACGGCAGAAGTGACCGAAGGACCCTATTATGTGTCAGGCACTGCCGCTTTGGTGGATGGAAACCTGAACACCACGAACTTAACTGGAACCCCGATTTTGGTCAGTGGCCATGTTTACGAAGGGCTCGATAACGCCAAGCCAGTTGCCAACGCCAAAATTGAATTATGGCACACTGATGATGCGGGCAGCTATCACCCCAATGGTAATGGCGATATTTCGAAATACACTGCTGCAGATATTGCTCTGCGTGGTTTCATCACCACTGATGCACAAGGCGCCTATAAATTTACTTCAATTTATCCCGGTGAATACACCGGTCGCACGCGTCACATTCACGTAAAAATTACAGCTCCAGGCAAAACCACCGTCACCACGCAGCTGATCATTCCCACTTTGCCGGGCGACGCATTGAGTTTTGATGATGATACGATTTCGAAAGGCCTTCCAAGTTGTCACTTGTTGACCTTCGATAAAACCGCAAAACCTGAGTCAGCGAGTTTTGATTTTAGACTCTAAAAAAGATGGCGCTGTGTTGAACAGCGCCCTCAATATATTGCCAATCAATTCCAGCGATTCACGCGCACGATATCGCCATCCATGTTCACAAGAACAGTGACGCGTCCGCCACGCGATATAGCATTGTAGCGATAGATATTGCCAGAGCAGTCCACCGCTTTCACATGACGAAAGCCACTGTGGCGCACGATGTTGCGGCCTTCACGGCATGAAATGCCATATTCATCCTGATCATCCCAAGGGCCAGTGTGGTGTGGAGGCTCAACAGGAGGATGAGGTGGAATGATTGGATCGACCACTACGATGGGTGGTTGCGAAACAGGAGGCGGTGGAACCACAATGACTGGGTCACGGTGATCACGGCAATTGAGGTCTAATTTTTGGCAAAAGCGATGATCGCGAATTTGATTGGCGCTTGCGGGTCCTACATTGAGCATTGAGATGCCTATTGTTGCTGTGGCCAATATCAGGGTGATCGCAAGTTGTTTTTTCATCGTATTTCCTCATCAACTAAATTTGATATTGAAACACTAGCCTTGCTCAACTGAACCTCAGCAAACATCTTCGTTCATTTTCAGTTCATGTTCAGAACTGTGTGATCACTGAAATACCAAGGCCCGCAAATTTATCCATTGCCGCCAATGCCGCTGGTGCTTCATTCAAAGCAATGCGGCTGCCGATGAGCTTTTGCGGCAGCAACAATCCACTTTCAATCATGCGCATCATATCGCCATAGCGATGCGCCTGCATACCGTGGCTGCCGCGAATTTCAAGTTCATATGAAATGATACGGTCCATTGGAACCTTGGCCCGCGCCATAAGTCCCACTTGCACATGCCGCCCACGTCTGCGCAGAGACATGATTGAATTATGGCTGGTTTCGATATGTCCGAGTGCATCAATGGAAAGATGCGCGCCACCACCTGTAACATTGCGCACGGCCTCCGCAACATTAATGCCGTTTGCACTATTAATCAAAACTTCCGCGCCCACCTCGCGGGCCAGCGCTAATTTTTCATCGGTTAAATCGACCGCAATCACGCGGCCCCCCAAGGCAGCCGCAATCATAATCGCGGAAAGGCCAACGCCGCCACAGCCATGAACGGCAACCCATTCGCCGGGTGAAGCGCGACCTTGATCAACGATGGCGCGAAACGACGTTACAAATCGACAGCCCAAACTCGCTGCCGTTTCAAAGCTCATCGATTCAGGCAACCGCACCAAATTTCCATCTGCATATTCAAGTGCTACATATTCGGCAAAGGAGCCCCAAGCCGTGAAACCTGGTTGAAATTGGTTTTCACAAACTTGTTGATGGCCACTATGGCATTCTGCACAATGCCCGCAGCCTGCAACGAATGGCACCGTCACACGGTCTCCCACTTTCCAGTTGCAAACTTCGCGGCCCACTTCAACAATGATTCCAGCCAACTCGTGGCCCGGCACATGCGGAAGTTTAACATCGGAATCATGGCCCATCCAACCATGCCAATCGCTGCGGCAAATTCCAGAGGCTTCAACCTTCGCGACAACGCCAGTCGGTGAAGGTTTGGGATCGGGCAGCATCGCAATGACAGGCAGCTGCTTGAAAGTTTCATAATAAACGGCACGCATGATCAAATTTCTTTCTTATGATCCAAACTGTAAAGCAACACACACCCCAATACAGCAAGCCCGGCCCCAAACCATGCCGCACCTGAAAATCCCATAACTGTGCCAGACGCTGCAAAAACCAATGCTCCTGTTGCGCGGTAGAGCAAACTGGCTATGCTTTGAAGCGAAGACCCAAGACCTGGTCGATCAGGCATCATATCCTGAAAATAGCTGAGATGTTGGCTTAGTAAAATTGCAGCGCCTACCGCATTCAAAACGGCAAGGGCGTAAATTTGCCAAAGGGTTGTGACAAAGCCTAGTCCGAAAAGGTAGGCGACGTGCACCAAGCCCGCCGCAACGATCACCTTCCACAAGGCAACACTGCGGCTATAATATCCACCGATCAGCATGAAGGGAATTTCCAAACCTGCCACCAGTCCGGCTAACACACCCACATCGGTTGTGCTGCCATTTGGCAAATGGGTGATGAACAGCGGCAACAAAGAAGCGTTTGCGGAATAAGACGTGGCGATGAGGGCGAGTGCCAGAACTCGCAACAAGATGGCTCTACTACCAACCAAACCAAGCGCTGTTTTAAAACCGGCCCAAGCCGTAGACTGCCCCAGATTTTTATTTTTTTCGCTGCTGCCAAATAAGGCGTAGATCAAAAAACAAAGTGCAAAAGCGGCAGCTGCCACGGCAAAACTATCCGACGCATTTTTACGCGTGGCAATAAAAAGCCCCACAAGCCCCGGCACGACAATCCACGAAGCCGCATAAATTGAACGCACCACCGAATTAGTTGCAGCGCCATCTTTTGAGCCGAGTGCATTTGTTTCCCTCCGGATTACTGCAAAAAGCTGCCCGTATGCGCTGCTTGAAATCGGATAAAACAACAGCAGACAAATTAGAAAACTCCAGATTGACGGTAGAAAAGCAAAAGCGCCAAAGCCAATGGCGCCAAAGGCCAAAACCACTAAAATCAATAATTTTCGATTTTCAACTTCATCTGAAAAATGACCGAGCACAAATGAGCCTATCATTCCGGCAACCGCCATTGCGACAAGCAGCAAAGAAAAATGCCAAGCACTCATCCCCAATTGATTGACGCCAATCAGTGAATGATAGGGCACTGTCGAAGCGTAAGTGAAGCCCAAACAAAACAATGTGATTGTTGCCACACCCAATTTTGGATTTGATAATATTGATTTGAACGCGTGCCACATTTTTAGTGGCCCCACGTTCTCTCAAGAACACGCAGCCAATTCTCGCATGTGATCTTGCGGATCAGGCCTTCACCATAGCCTGCCTCAACCATCGCTTCGATTAACAGCGGTACACCGCTTACGTCTTTCATAAAATCAGGCACAGCCGCCCCGTCAAAATCTGAACCCAACCCAACGCTATCCTCGCCCGCGATGCGCAACAAATAATCAACATGCCGGATCATTTCAGACGGAGGCAATTCAGGATGAAGTGCACCATCATCTTGCAAAAAATCGAGCGCATAATTTAATCCGATTAGTCCACCACTCTCACCAATAAAGCGGATTTGATCATCCAATAGATTGCGTGAAGAATGTGATAGGGCATGCACATTAGAGTGGCTGGCCACCAAAGGCGCATCGGTAATCTTTGCTAAATCCCAAAACCCTTTTTGGTTCAGATGCGAAACATCGAGCATGATTTTAAGTGCATTGCATTCGCGCACCAGCGCTTTGCCTGCATCAGTTAGGCCCATGCCAGTATCAGGTGTGGATGGATGGCTAAACGGCACGCCTTCGCCAAACACATTTGGCCGGCTCCACACTGGGCCAATTGAACGCAGGCCTTTGGCATAGAGCTCATGCAGGCCTTCGAGCTTGGGGCCAATGGCTTCAGCCCCTTCAATGTGAAACACAGCGGCGATCGCCCCGCGTTCGATAGCGCTGCGAATCTCCGCAACGGTTAAACACACTTTAAATCCATCGTTGGGAACGTCACGTTCCATGGCGAATAATAATTCGGCCATCCCGAGGGTGGCTTTCCAAGCCGCTTTGCGGCTCACTCTTCCATAAGGAACGGGATTTAAGCCATGATGTTCGAGACCATCATCACTGGGCGTGTACAGTGCAAACAATCCGCCCGCCATGCCACCATCATGCATGCGCGGCAAATCCATATGGCCGTCATGCTCACCCTCAATGAATTGCGAAACGGCTTTGGTTGAGTTCTTCAACCAAAGCCGCAACAGCAGATCATTATG
>JANPGD010000070.1:0-12880 GCA_031423845.1 Hyphomicrobiales bacterium
TGCCGTCGTGGTTGCCCGCTCGTCAGAGCAATCCGCACAGCCTCTCGCTTAAACTCATCATTGTGTACTTTTGCCATAACCGTTCTCCTTGATGGCTATTGTTTCTCATCAAGGACGCGGAATCAAACCGTGGCAAGTCCACAAAATAACTTTTCGCTTCCTTGCCGATTTCATGGCTGCAACGTCAACAACTCAGAGATCAATCGTAAGAAGCTGTAAGTTTCCGCCAATTGCAAGACTCGTTCAACACAAAGAAGCAAAACTCTTCATAGCAAAGTTTATTCGATCTGAGAATCCAGATACGACAGAGCTTACAGAAAAAGCGCAAGAGCTGAGGAACCGTCTTGCTGACAATCAATTTGACCGCGATCTTTACGATCATAATGCTGACTATTTGGATCGATATGCAAGCGTACATGCCGCAGTTGTATTGCCAAAAGCTGAAATTCTTAGCCCCGGACTCCATTCAACAATCATGATCAATGGAGTTAAGGTTAGCCCTGAATTGCATTTCAGATTTCAGCGCGTGACAAAATCAAACGAAATAAAAATTGGTGCTGGTATGTTGCGCTATCAGAAAGGGAAACCTCTTTCTCCTATTCTTGCCGCATGGCAGTCTGCGATACTACTTGGCTATCTAAACCTGACAAATTCAGATGACAACCAAACCCCAGAGGGAAAACTATGTGTGACAGTTGATGCTTACGCAGGAACAGTTCATCAAGCGCCTACAAATGCAAAAAGCAGATTTAGCCAAACAGAATCTTCGTGCGAAACTATTGCGGAATGGTGGCCTAATATAAAACCACCTCCAAACGCCATTCTTTAATAATTTCAGACTGACCCACTACCAGAACTTTGATCGAGTTGACAACGTTGTCATTTTGTGATTTAAGTCTTTTTAACAAATGACAACGTTGTCAAAGACGCGTTGCAACCGTTCTGGGAGGAACAATAAGTGGTCACTTTACGGCAAGTGGCGGAACGCGCTGGCGTTTCGATCAAAACCGTATCGCGCATTGTCAACGGCGATCCCGCCGTGAATGCGAAAACGCGGGATTCTGTCCAAGTCCACCTACAAAGTCTCAATTATGTTCCCAACCAAGCCGCTCGTCTGATGCGCGGCGGACAGTCGTCGGTTTATGGATTGATGACCGATGCCGTGGCCACGACGCCTTACTCGGTTGATATCGTGCGAGGCGCACAGGCGGCCCTTAAAGAACAGGGCCAAACTCTGCTTATCGCCAACAGCAATGGTGATCCTGCGCAAGAAACCGAATTCTGGCGCATGTTCCGCGCCCAGCGTGTGAGCGGTGTGATCTACGCATCGGTCTTTCACCGCGCACATGATATGGGCCACCCCGCCTATAATGATTCAATAGTTCTGGCCAACTGCTATGCCAGCGCTGCTGATCGACCCTCGCTCATTCCTGATGATGAGGGCGGCGGTTACTCCCAAGCTGAATATCTATTGAAGCGCGGCCATCGCCGCATTGGACTTTTAACATTGATCCCGCAAATTGATGCCACCCGTCTTCGTGGGCTTGGCATTAGACGCGCCTTTAAAGATGCGGGCGTGGCCTTTGACGAAAACCTCGATCAGCAAGGCATGGTGGGATTGGTGCACGGCGAAAAAATGGTGGCCTTTGATGCCGCTGTTAAAATGCTGCAACAGAAAAATCGCCCCACCGCCATTATATGCGGCAACGACGCTGTGGCCTTACAAGTCTATTCGGCGGCAGCCCATCTCGATCTGCATGTGCCGCAAGATCTTTCGATCATGGGCTTTGACGATCTCAAGGTTATTTCTGAAAATTTACGCCCATCCCTCACCACAGTTGCCCTGCCCTATTTTGAAATCGGCAGACGTGCCGTGGAGTTGATGCGCGAGTCAAAAAATCAAGACGAAGGCTGGTCGCCAAAAATTCTAGTGCCCTGCCCGCTGGTCGAACGAGAATCTTGCCGCACACTCAATTGAGGTTGCGCTGAGAGAATAAACTGGCGGCAAAACCGTCAGCAAAATGTTTAACACTATGGGAGATACAATGATGAAAATGACAAGACGCGCCGCACTCGTGGGCGCAAGTGTGTTGGCGACAGCCAGCATGACAACACTCACAACAACAGCTTTCGCAGCCGATCCAATTAAAGTTTGGACCCATGGCGGCAAAGCAGATGGCGAACGTGGACAGCTCAAAACGATGATTGAAGCATGGAATGCTGCTAACCCAGCTATGCCAGCCGTTCTCGAAGAGCAGCCAGAAGGTGCTTACAACGATCAAGTTCAAGCTGCTGCTGCCTCGGGCAGTTTACCGGATTTGCTCGATTTTGACGGCCCAAACTACGCCAACTATGCATGGTCAGGCTTCATTCAACCGCTCGATGGTTTGGTGTCGAAAGAAGCGTTGGCCGACATGATCCCGTCTCTGATTGCACAAGGCACTTATGCACCGGATGGCAAGATCTACGGTCTCGGTATGGGCGATTCAGGCCTTGCACTGTGGAGCCGCAAGTCACTGCTTGAAAAAGCTGGTGTGCGTATTCCTAAGGGTGTTGATGACGCTTGGACCATGGCTGAATTTGAAGATGCTTTGGCCAAATTGCAAAAGGTTGAAGGCATTACGCATGCCCTCGATGTGAAACTGAACTATGGCCAAGGCGAATGGTACACTTATGGCTTCAGTCCAATCGTACAAAGCTTCGGCGGCGATCTCATTGACCGCACTACTTGGAAAGCCGAAGGCGCAATCAACGGCAAAGCCGCTGTTGAAGCCATGACGCATTTCCAAAGCTGGATCACAGCAGGCTACGTTGTTCCAAAGGCTGACGGCGACGACAGTTTCTATGGCAAGAAGACTTCAGCGATCTCGTTTGTGGGTCACTGGATGTGGGGCGCTCATTCCAAAGCCTTGGGTGATGATCTCATCCTGGTGCCAATGCCAAATTGGGGCGGCAAGCACGTAACTGGCAACGGCGGCTGGTGCTGGGGGATAAGCAAGACTTCAACACAAGCTGAAAATGCTGGCAAATTGTTGAACTTCCTGCTCTCCACCAAAAACGTTGCGACGTTGATGAACTCAGCAGGCGGTGTGCCTGGCGTGAAATCAGCTGCTGCTGAAGTTGCTCTTTACAAAGAAGGTGGTCCACTGAACCTTTATTTGGCTCAGTTGAACGCTGGCATGGGTTATCCACGCCCTGCACATCCTGCTTACCCAACTATCACTGCGTCCTTCGCAAAGGCCGTGGCTGATATCGTTGACGGTAAGCCTGTGCAGGATTCACTCAATGTTGCCGCAAAAGCCATTGATCAGAACATCTCCGACAACAAAGGCTATCCTCCCTTCGGCAAGATGTAATGATAAACTGGCGGGAGGGCACAAGCTCTCCCGCTATCTTTCTCACGGAGTGTTGAAAAATGAACAATAACCGCACCGCTTGGACCATGCTCCTGCCAGCCATAGGCATGGTGACTCTCTTCATCGTCGTGCCGTTCCTCATGTCGGTCTATTTTTCATTCACGGATCAGCGCCTACTGGTTAATCCAAATGTGCCAACCGAATTTATCGGAGGCCGAAATTACTTGCGCCTGTTCGAAGATGGCGCTTTTCAAAATGCCTTTTTCCGAACGGCAACGTTTGCAATTCTCGTAGTGCCATTGCAATCTGCCATGGGGCTTGCTGCGGCCATGCTCATCAATTCCAAACTGCCGATGCGCAATGCCTTCCGCACGATCTATTTTTTGCCCACTGTTATTTCCATGGTGGTCGTCGCCGTCATATGGTCTTCGCTTTACCAAACTGAAGGCTTTTTCAACTCTGCGGTTGGCGCCTTATCTTTCGGCACAGTTCCCCCAATTGACTGGCTGAACAATGAATATCTCGCCATGCCATCACTGGTGCTGCTGTCGTGTTGGCAAGGCTTTCCGTTCCAGATGATCATTTATCTTGCGGGACTGCAAGGCATCAACAAGGAAACTTACGAGGCCGCGCAATGCGAGGGTGCTACGCGCTGGCAAGAATTTGTTCACGTTACCATGCCAGGACTTCGCAACACACACATCTTGGTTGGCATGACCACCACCATTTTCGCGATGAAGCTTTTCACGCAAGTGCAATTGCTCACCCAAGGTGGGCCCCGCGATGTGACCGACACCATGGTGCGCTTGATCTATATGACCGGCTTTAAGCGCGGCGAAGTGGGCAAAGGTGCTGCGGCATCGGTGATCTTCTTCATCCTCGTGTTGGTCATCAGTTACATTCAACGTAAACTCGTTAAAGAGGACCGCGCAATATCATGAACACGCCTCGCGAAAGCCTGCTTCTCAAAATTATTGCGATCACCGTTGCCGTATTTGTGCTTGCACCACTATTCCTTATGTTTGCCACCGCATTTAAAGGTGACGAACAACAAATTTTGCGCGACTTTGGCAATGCCAATGCCTTCTGGGTCTCGCCATGGAATATGTCGCTCGAAAACTTTCGCGATGTCTTGAGCAATGAAACATTTCCAATCCTGAAATATATGCGAAACTCAGCGATCATTGTCGTCTGTATTGTGGTGATCGGTATCTTTGTGAACTCACTCGCAGCCTTTGCTCTGGCCCGCATGAAATTCACGGGCCGCAATTGGTTGGTGCTGTTCATTATCACGCTGATCATTGTGCCCAGTGAATCTGTGGCTATCCCACTGCTGCTAATGATGACTAAGGTTGGCTGGGTTGATACCTTGCGCGCGCAAATCGTGCCCTTCATTGCGCATCCGTTTTCAATCTTCTTGTTCTATCAATTTTTCTCCGTCATCCCCAAAGATTTGGACGAAGCAGCTTACGTTGATGGCGCATCACGCTGGCGGATATATTGGAGTGTGATCATGCCACTCTCGCTGCCAACGGTGGCCACAGTGGCCATTCTTCAAAGCCTTGAATATTGGAATGCCTATCTCTGGCCCACCATGGTGGCGCGCAGTTCTGAGGTGCGCCCGGTATCACTCGCTCTAGCGCAGTTCTTCGGCACCCCGCCACCCGTATGGGGCGATGTGATGGCGTTCTCGGTTCTCATGTCTTTGCCAATCCTCGTTATCTATTTAGCGTTCCAACGTTTCTTCATTCAGTCGGCAATCGGTTCTGGTATTAAAGGTTAAACGCAAAGTGTTTTCATTAAACGACAAATGGATTTGGGATTTTTGGTTGGTGAAAAATGCTGCCGATTGGCACATGTATTTTTTGCAAGCCGATAGCACCCTGCTTGATCCAGAACTGCGCCACCGCAATGTGACGCAAGGCCATGCCGTATCTCAGGATTTGGTGAATTGGACGCATCTAGGCACATGCTTTGAGCCAGCCAAAACCAAATCTTGGGACGACTGGACCACATGGACCGGCAGCACGTTGCAAGGGCCAGATGGCACTTGGCACCTGTTCTACACCGGAACCTCGCACGAGAAAGAAGGCCTGCACCAACGCATAGGTCATGCCACATCAACTGACATGCACTCATGGGTGCGCGTCGGCGATGGCTTATGCCTCGATCGCGTTGGACCAAACGCGGAGTATTACGAAGAATACACGCCCGGCCATTGGCACGACCGCGCTATGCGAGACCCTTGGGTGATGAAGAATCCGGATGGCCAAGGCTGGATTATGTATTTCACAGCCCGCGTTCCTGGCCGGAGCGAACCTAACGCTGGCGGAGCCATCGGCTTTGCCACATCACCAGACCTACACGCTTGGACATTGCAACCACCCATTTATACAGGCGGTGATTTTGGCCAGCTCGAAGTGCCGCAAGTTTTTAAATATGGCGAGCATTGGTATTGCACTTTTTGCGCAGCGGCAGACCATTGGTCTGAGGGATATAAAAAATACAATCCTGAAACACCCGTCATGGGCACATCTTATTTGACGGCACCTTCCCATTTGGGACCGTGGGTGGCCGCAAAACCATTTCTTGACGGCCGCAATCCTTGCCAGCGCTATGCGGGCAAGATTTTGGAACTAGACGGCAAACTCTTTCTTATGGGTTTTCTGTGTTTTGATGAGGTCGGAAATTTTATCGGTAAAATTAGCGATCCAGTGCCACTTGCCGTGGCAGCGGACGGGCATTTAAGCGTTCAAGGGGAATAATCATGGCCAACGTTCAACTCAAAGATGTTCACAAAAGCTTTGGAGCAACTAACATTATCAAAGGCATCGACCTTGATATTGCCCACGGTGAATTTGTGGTGTTCGTCGGCCCTTCGGGCTGTGGCAAATCAACATTGCTACGGATGATTGCGGGCCTTGAAGATATCACCTCTGGTGAAATCTCAATCAAAGATCGTGTCGTCAATGACCTACCGCCCAAAGATCGCGGCATTGCCATGGTGTTCCAATCCTACGCGCTTTTCCCACATATGACTGTGCGGCAGAATGTGGGCTTTGGACTGAAGATCAACAACACACCTCAAGCTGAGCTAGATGCGCGCGTGAATGAAGCCGCACGCATTTTGAAAATGGAAAATCTGCTGGACCGCAAACCTTCGCAACTGTCCGGCGGCCAGCGCCAACGTGTTGCCATCGGCCGCGCCATTGTGCGTAATCCTGAAGTGTTTTTGTTCGATGAACCGCTGTCAAATCTCGATGCCGCTTTGCGCGTGAACACCCGCGCTGAAATTGCTAAGCTTCATAATGATCTTGGCGCAACCATGATTTATGTGACTCATGATCAGGTTGAGGCCATGACATTGGCCGATAAGATTGTGGTTTTGGATGCTGGAAAAATCCGCCAAGTGGGTTCGCCACTGGAACTCTATCACAAACCCGATAATTTATTCGTTGCAGGTTTTATTGGCTCGCCCAAAATGAATTTCATGGAAGTGGAAGCTGTTTCTTCTTCTGCCGCTGGCATTATCGTAAAATCAGCTGACTTTGCAAAGCAACTCATCCCAGTTGCCAAAGGCAATGTGAAAACGGGCGATAAACTAACCCTCGGCATTCGCCCAGAAAATATGCGTGCTGACACTAAAGGCGAGCTCAAAATCAACGGCAATATGGAACTGGTTGAACACTTAGGCCATGAAACTTTTGTCGAAGCCAAAACCAAATCTGGCGTTTCATTTACCGGGTTGATTGATGGAGAAACTTTGGTGAAGCTGGGCCAGGATATGGCCCTGAGTTTCAAAGCCAGCGACTGCCACCTCTTTGCCGCTGATGGTGAAGCATTCCATCGATTAAAAGTACCCAAGATTGTTTCTGTTTGAATAATATTCCAAATCAGTAGAATGAATTGCCTGTTGATAACACAACACCTGCTTGCGCGAGGCCTGTGATGAATGTTTCCCGAGGGTACTTCCTGATGTGTTTTGTGGTCATTTTTCCATCGCAACGCATTTACCGATACAAACATCACCTCTAAGTGAACAATTTACTTTGCTACAAACATTACAAATTCTAAGCGCATGGGAGCAACTCGAGCAACAGAGCGGTTGAACATCTGAAGAATTCTCACAACGAATTCAAAAGCCACTTTTAGAGGTTGGGCAAACTAAGTGTTTGATCTATTTAGCGCGAAGTAACCCTTTCGGGCGCGCCAATTCTCTTAATGACCTATTTCTGCTGCACGCAGTCCTTCAGCTTCGTGGGCGAGCAGGATGCTTTCTTTGCGGCGGCGACTAACTTCGTACCAGACTGCAGCACCCAGTGTGAACAGAATGAGAAGCAGCGCCAGCGCATTGATAGTTGGCGTGATACCAGAGCGAACTTTAGAAAAGACATAAACCGTCAGAGTATCAGCACCTCCGCGCGTAAACAGCGTAACGTTGAAGTTTTCGATCGATTGAAAGAACGAGATGGCAGCGCCCGCACCTAAAGCAGGATAAAGATGGGGTAGCAGAATGCGGCGCATGACTTGGCCGTGGGTCGCACCGAGATCAAGGGCTGCTTCTTCAAGACTTGGATCAAAACTTTGCAACCGCGCCAAGACCAGCAACATCACGAAAGACGCGATATAACTCACTTGCCCCAGCACCGACAAATGCAAACCTGAGCCCACAGATAAATTATTCCAGAACAGCAGTGTCGAAATGCCGATCACGACGCCCGGAATCAAAATCGGGGCCACCATCATGCCGTAAAGTACAGAGCGGATGCGACCTGATATGGAGTTGATCAAAATTGCGGCCGCGGTGCCAACCGGAACCGAGATTGCCGCAACAGCAATGGCAACCAGCAAGGTGTTGCGGAAAGCACCCCAGATTCGATTGTCGTTCCACAATTCGATGAACCATTGATCGGTCCAGCCTTTCCAAGGGTAAATCGTCGGCAGCTTACTGGCGTTAAAAGCCGCCCCACCCATCACAAACAGTGGGATCAAAAGATAGGCCAAAAACAGTGCCATATAGAGGTGGAAGAGGAAATTGCTATTCTTTTTCATAACAACTCCTATTTCGCAATATCAGAAAGTTTGACGCCGAACACCCGCATCATCACACTGACAAACAGCGTGCAAGCCAGCAACAGCATAAAGGCAAAAGCCGCACCCGCATTCCAGTCTTGCGAGCCCAGCATGATCTCTTGAATCGTCTGAGTGAACCAGCCTGAAGTGGTGGAGCCCAATAGCGATGGCACCAAAAGTGAGCCTGCTGACAGCATGAACACCATGACTGCGCCAGAGGCGATGCCCGGCTTTGCGTGGGGCAGGATCACGCGCCAGTGCGTGCGCCACCACGGCGATCCAAGGTCTTCTGCGGCCTCGATTTGGTTTGAGTCTAATGATTGCATGGCATTGTAAAGTGGGAACACCATAAACAGCACATAAGTGTACACAAGGCCGATGATTACGGGACTAAAGCCAGCAATCCAACGAATTTCGTTGTCGATGATGCCCAATGACATGAGCAGCGCATTGAGCGGCCCTTTAAATGCAAGGATGATCCACCACGCAAAAGATCGCAAAATCTCTGAGACCCAAAGCGGCACGAACAGAAGCAAGAACAATGTCGGCAACGATTTAGGCGAGGCAATTTTTGCCAAATAATAAGCCAGCGGATAGGCCAGAACAAAAGTAATAACCGTCACAACGGCTGAATAGAAAATGGTGAGCAAGAAAACTTTGACACGAACCGGCAGTTGGAAACTCATCCCGAAGAGTGAAGTATCAACATTGTTGCCAAGAATTTTGCCATAGTTACCTAACGAATAGAAATCCAACGGTCCGCCTTCGTCAACTTTGGCAAGGTAAGGACGGAACGAACTTTCCAACATGGTAAAGTTGGGGAGCAACACCAATATGACTAACCAGAAAAATGTGAGAGCAATGCACATATAAGTGAGATTGGTGCCATATCGCCGGAGCAGGTCTTGCATGGCTTATGCTCCCGCGCTTTGCGTATCTGGCAGTATCGATGAGCGCAGAGCGTCAAACGTCATATGCATTTTGGCGCCTGTGCTTGGCACTGTGGCAGAGCCATCATTGCGCAACTCAGCAACCAGCTGTGTGCCATTTTCAGTCTTGGCCTGTACAGCGATGAAATTGCCTTCAAAGGAAACATCTGAAACTGTAACGGCCACCGAGTTTTCTTTGCCGGGCTTATTTGACAATGTCATATGCTCAGGTCGGATATAGAGCTTGGCCGATTTGCCGCTCGCATCAGCCCCTAAACGGGCTTTGAATTCGCCAATCGCAGTGTTAAAACTTGCAATTCCGGAACTTTTATTCTTCACAGCGCCGGACAAGATATTATTCTCGCCAACGAATGATGCGACAAAACCGTTAACTGGACTATTGTAAATATCGCGTGGGTTGGCCACTTGCTGCAGCTTGCCTTGGCTCATCACGCCAACGCGGTCGGACATAGCAAGTGCTTCGCCTTGATCATGGGTAATGTATATAAATGTAACACCAGTGCGTTTCTGAATGGCGCGAAGTTCAGCGCGCATATGTTGGCGCAGCTTAAGATCGAGCGCAGACAAGGGCTCGTCGAGCAGCATAACAGATGGCTCAACAGCCAAGGCACGGGCAATAGCGACGCGTTGTTTCTGTCCACCAGAAAGTTGGCTCACCATTTTGTCGGCAGAATCATGAAGGTCAACCAGTGCCAACAGCTCTTCAGCGCGCGCCCGGCGTTTGGCTTTGTCAACGCCGCGAACTTCCAATCCAAAGGCGATATTTTCCCATATGGGCATAAGCGGAAACAAGGCGAGGTTTTGAAAAATAAGTGCGGTGGGGCGTTGATTGGCGCGTTGGCCCTTCATATCCTTACCGCCGATACGAATAACACCCTCAGTGGGTTCGATGAAACCAGAAATCATTCTGAGAATAGTCGTCTTGCCGCAACCTGATGGACCTAAGAACGAAAAAAACTCGCCAGGCTGAATGCTGACATTAACGTGATCGACGGCTCTAAATTTGTCAAAATCACAGCACACATTATCTAGCTCAATCGCAGCACTCATGGTCTCGCCCTTTCCCCAAGATTCTTTTTTAGTACCTTCGTCACTCTGAAATGGCGACGTTTTAGATGCTTTTCCATAAAGCAATACACCGGGTTCTTTCGAACCCGGTGTGCTGGTAACCAGGCTCGATTACGAAGCCTTGTACTTGTCGGAGTATTCGCCGCGCTTAGCAACAAATTCTGCTGATTGGTCAGGCCACCACCAGAGAGCTGCCAATTTAGCATCATCAAAGGCGGAGTTATAATACGCGGAAACATCTGGGCTCATTTTATCAGCACCGCCCTTACCAACTGGATTAGCTGAGAAGGCACTGGCCCAAGCAGCCGCACCTTCTGCAGTGGATACCCACTTGGCAAGTTCATGGGCTTGGTCAACGTTCACTGCATTCTTCAACAATGCAAAACCTTGGTGCCAAGCAAATGCGCCTTCTGATGGAGCAGCATAGCCGTAGCCGTCCTTACGCAAGTTATAACCAGTTGAATCCCAGCACAGGCCAACAGTTGCACCGTTGGCAACAAAGCCAGCGTTGGCATCATTTTCACCAGCCCAGAACTGAACAACGTTACCTTTGGCTTTCACACATTCTGCCAATGCAATATCCCAAAGTTGGGTCATTGCGGCCATATCTGTGTAACCATCCAACCAAGGACGTGGCAATTTACCAGCGGCTTCCATTACACGGCCCATTGCAGTGATGGCTGAGCGTGGACGCACAACCACTTTGTTAGCTGGATCGAACAATGCAGCAAGGCTCGGCTTATCACCAAGAACTGCTTTTTCTTTATTATAAACCAGAGCTTCAGTGCCCCAGTTTGATGGCACATAAAGCAATTTGCCTTCTTTGCGTGAACGTTCGCCGGCTTTACCATCGGCCAGACCTGGCAGATAGTTGCCCATTCCGAGTTTGGCTTCATCCCAAGCGGCAACCAGACCGTTCGAAGCATATTGTCCAACTGTATCGATTGTTGGCTCGATCATATCGACGCCACCAGCAGTGGACGCAATTTTTGCAGCAGCAAAAATGCCATCATTGTCTGGTTGTTCGATGAAGTTCACTTTAATGCCGGTTGCGGCGTTAAAAGCTGGGAACACTGTTTCCGCAAAAGCTTTATAACCAGCCCAACCGATGAAGTTGAGTTCACCTGAAGACGAGAAAGCGTTCTTAACGAACATTGGGCCTGCGAGACCAACTGCGCCAAGGGCGGCGGCTGATTTCATCAAGCTGCGGCGCGACAGTTGCGCGGCAAGCAAAGTTTTTGTGGTATTCGATGTCGACATAGTTTCACTCCTCCAGAAGTGCGACCGGCGGAATGCCTGCCGCTCAATTCAATAACAGGCCAACAAAACTGGCTCTTGGGTTATTTCCCCAACATTTATGACTCTTATATGACAGTCTTACAATGGGCTATTTGTGAGTCCAGATTAATTCATAGGCGCGGGCCAGACGCAAAACGGCGAGATCATGTCGCGGTTTGCCCATGAGCTGCATTCCCATAGCGCGGCGACCTGAAAATCCGACGGGTACACTGATAATGGGACACCCCGACATGGTGCCGGGCACCACCACTTGCATCCACCGATGATAGCTATCCATAACAACTCCATTGATGGCTTTTGGCCAGTGCTGTTCAACGGGAAATGGAAAAACCTGAGCGGATGGTAATGCAATAAAATCATAGGTGGCGAAGGCTTTTTGTATGCATTGATACCATTCAGACCTCACAACTGAAGCCGCATAAACATCATGCGCGCTATGTTTGAGTGACTCTTCTATTTCCCAAATGGCTTCTGGCTTTAACAAAAGACGTTCGGTTGGATTATTATAGTTCGCTATTAATCCGCCACCCGCGCTGAATTGGCGCAGCACTTTGAAAGCCTGCCAGAGGCGTTCATAATCAAAATCCGGCACAAATGTTTCAATCGTTGCACCAGCAGCTTCGAGGTTCGAAAGCCCGTTCTGACAAATATCAAGAACGCCTGCTTCCATCGGTAAGGCTCCGTTTAAATCCTCTGCCCACGCGATGCGTTTGCCTTTGGCATCTGGTAAAATTTCGGTAGCAAACTCTTGTCCATTACCGCCAAGTGAAAGCGGAACCCGTTCGTCATAGCCGGCTTGTACTGAAAGGAGTAAAGCGACGTCGGCCACGGTGCGACCCATTGGCCCTTCAGTGGCCATCTGCGTCATAAACATGTCCGAAGATGGGTATGCTGGCACTCGCCCCTGTGACGGCCTGAAACCATAGACATTGTTGAATGCTGCCGGATTGCGCAGAGAGCCGCCCATGTCGCTACCATCTGCAAGTGGCATCATATTTAACGCCAGCGCCGCAGCTGCCCCACCGCTGGAGCCGCCCGCAGTGAGGGTGCGATCATAGGCATTGCGCGTTGCCCCAAAAATTGGATTATAAGTCTGCGAACCAAAGCCAAATTCCGGCACATTGGTTTTGCCGA
>JANPGD010000071.1:0-9540 GCA_031423845.1 Hyphomicrobiales bacterium
TGCCGTCGTGGTTGCCCGCTCGTCAGAGCAATCCGCACAGCCTCTCGCTTAAACTCATCATTGTGTACTTTTGCCATAACCGTTCTCCTTGATGGCTATTGTTTCTCATCAAGGACGCGGAATCAAACCGTGGCAAGTCCAAACAAACGGGAGAAGGCCCATAATTTTATAGCCTTCTCCCGTTCCTCTAGGAATGGGAGAAGGTGGCCAACGGCCGGATGAGGGCTCTACGTCAAAGTATAAACTTACTCAAATCCACATTCTTCGCCAGCGCACCCACATTCTTCACAACAAACTCTTCATCGATCTTCACGGTCTCACCAGAACGATCGGTCGCTGTAAAACTCACTTCATCCAAAATTCGTTCCATCACCGTTTGCAAGCGCCGCGCACCGATGTTTTCGATGGAGCCATTGATCTCTGCTGCAATCCGCGCAATCGCAGCAACACCTTCGTCCGAAAATTCCAGCGCAACACCTTCAGTCTCTAACAGCGCCTTATATTGCTTAATCAAGCTCGTCTCCGGCTCGGTCAAAATCCGGCGGAATTCGTCTTGGCCCAGGGCTTTGAGTTCCACGCGAATGGGCAAGCGGCCTTGCAATTCGGGCAACAAATCAGATGGTTTCGACACATGAAAAGCGCCCGATGCAATGAACAAAATATGATCAGTTTTCACCGGACCATGTTTGGTAGAAACTGTGGTGCCTTCGATCAGCGGCAGCAAATCGCGTTGCACACCTTCGCGGGAAACATCAGCCCCACCGCGCCCGCCTGAGGACGCGATTTTGTCGATCTCATCCAGAAACACGATGCCATTATTCTCAACAACCTCGATGGCTTCTTGAATAATCTTGTCTTGATCGAGAAGTTTTTCTCCTTCTTCAACCATCAAAATCTCATGGGCCTGCGCCACTGAAACCTTGCGCGGCTTGGTGCGGTTGCCGAAAGCCTTGCCCATCATATCGCTGATATTGATAATCGAAGCAGAACCACCGGGCATTCCAGGAATATCAAAACTCGGCGCACCACCCGTGTCGGCCACCTGGATTTCAATTTCCTTTGTGTCAAGTTCGCCAGCCCGCAATTTCTTGCGAAATGAATCGCGCGTCACTTCAGAAGCATTCTCACCCACCAGCACAGACACCACACGGTCCTCCGCCGCCGCATGGGCCGCAGCCTCCACATCCTTGCGCCGTGCGGCCTTCACCATGCCAATGCCCGCTTCCAGCAGATCGCGCACAATCTGATCGACATCGCGGCCCACATAGCCAACCTCAGTAAACTTGGTCGCTTCAACTTTCAAAAACGGTGCGTTAGCGAGCTTAGCAAGCCTCCGCGCAATTTCAGTTTTGCCCACACCTGTGGGCCCGATCATCAAAATATTTTTCGGCACCACATCTTCGCGCATCTGGCCTTTCAGTTGCTGCCTGCGCCAGCGGTTCCGCAAAGCGATAGCCACAGCCCGCTTGGCGTCATGCTGGCCAATAATATAACGATCGAGTTCCGATACAATTTCGCGCGGTGTAAAATTTGTCATGGTTCAACTTTGTTTTGCAAATAAATGAGGGACCGGCACGCGGGCGCGGATTGAGTCTGGCATCATGCCCAAGATCAATTTTCGCAGCGGTTGCCAAGCAACAGATAAGACGAGCACAATGGCGCCAACGCCCAGCACAGCGACAGCAAAAGTTTCTGATCCCCAGCTGGTTTTGCTCAACAATGTTGAAAGCGCATATCCAAGATAGAGCAGGGACGAAACCAAAAGCGCTCGCCGATCAACCACCAAGGCCACCAAGCTGAGAATGGCAAACAAGCCAAAAATCAATCCGGCATCGCTTAGAGACATAGTTTCAAGATTAGCGATACCCCACACCAAGGGATGCACAATCAAAGGTGCAGCCAGCAAATGCAACCAAAATGCCATATCAGATTTGCGCGTACGGCGGGCACGGTCTTGGGTATCAAAAAACATAGCAGTGACAAAAGTAGCAAGACCCAAAGGCACAAATACCAAGGCGGCGTGCTGGGATATTACATTTGGCAATGCGACTTCGATCAGCGCCACAATCATCGCAACCAACGCAGCACACCCCGCTGCAATCGTGATAGGAACATGGAAACGCAGCCAATGCAGGCCAATCAGCCCCGAAGTCACCAAGCCTGAAAGTGCAAATTGCCACGCATTACTGTCGCTCAAACTATAATCACTGCTTGGCGTGTGGGGAGAGAGAAGAAACATCACTCCACCAAATGCAGAAATGGCAAACACCACCAACAGCACAATGCTGGGCAGGGCCATGCGTTTTCTTTTAGTGAAAATCTCGGCCAACAACCAAGCGGCAATTGGAAGGGTGAGCACACTCAAACCCGCACTGAGATAAGCAATAGCGCCGAGGAACAATGCCAAACCTATAGTGACAAAGATATCGTTGAATCCCGTCACTAAACGCAACTGTTCATCATCAGCATGGTTGCTGCCATCTCCGCGCAACACAAAGGCCACTAAATCATCAGCGGCGCGGCGTTCAATCACCCCTGCTGCCACGGCTGAATTGAGATCAGCCTGCCTTATCACCAACGAGTCGTCATTCATGCGTCTAAACTTTCAATTGTCAAATTACCGTTGGTGTAAACACAAATATCAGCGGCAATACCCATGGCTTTGCGGGCAATGGCTTCAGCATCCATATCCGTGTCCATCAAAGCTCGCGCTGCAGCGAGTGCATAATTGCCGCCAGAGCCAATAGCCACCACGCCATGTTCCGGCTCCAACACATCACCTGTGCCAGTCAGCACGAGCGACACATTCTTATCAGCAACAATCATCATCGCTTCTAATCGCCGTAAATAACGATCCGTGCGCCAGTCCTTGGCCATTTCAACGCAAGCTCTGGTGAGTTGGTTGGGAAATTGTTCCAGCTTGCCTTCGAGGCGTTCAAACAAAGTCATGGCATCGGCCGTGGCTCCAGCAAACCCCGCGATCACACCCGTCGATCCCAAGGGCCGCACTTTACGGGCATTGCCCTTCATCACAGTGTTGCCCATGCTCACTTGGCCATCGCCAGCGATGACGATTTTGCCACCCTTGCGAACGCCCAAAATTGTCGTGCCATGCCAGTTTGTCGGGTCGCTCATCGCTTCAAATCCTTCTCATACTCTCATCTAAGGGCTTGTTGACCAAAGTTAAAGGGCGATATGGCCAATTTATGTTGCATCTGCTAAGAGCGCCCGCGAAAGGTTACATTTCATGCGCAAAGCCACCATCAGCCGTAAAACCACCGAGACCGAAGTCACCGCCACTGTCAATTTGGATGGGACGGGCACTTACGCTATTAAAACTGGCGTTGGCTTCTTTGATCATATGATGGAACAGCTGGCGCGGCATTCACTGATTGATATTACTTTGGAAGCCAAGGGCGATTTGCACATTGATGATCACCACACGGTGGAAGATTGCGGCATTGCTTTGGGTCAAGCGATTTCACAAGCCTTGGGCGATCGCAAAGGCATCCGCCGTTATGCCAGCTGTGACTTGCCCATGGATGAGACGCTGACCCGCGTGGCCATTGATGTTTCCGGCCGTCCATTTTTGATTTTTAAATGCAGCTATCCAACACATAAGATTGGCACCTTTGACACTGACTTGGTGCGCGAATGGTTTCAAGCCTTCGCCATGAATGCCGGCATCACACTGCACTTGGAAAATGCTTACGGGTTGAATTCGCATCACATTGCTGAATCCAGTTTCAAAGCTTTGGCGCGTTCATTGCGCGTGGCACTCGAAATTGATCCGCGTCAGGCAGACCGTATTCCCTCCACCAAGGGCACGCTTTCGGCATGATGAAAACCGTTATTATTGATTATGGCTCTGGCAATTTGCACTCTGTTGCCAAAGCCTTTGAACGCGCCGCCAAAGATTTTAAAATCAAAGTGGATGTTGTCGTCTCGAATAAACCTGAGCACATCGAAAAAGCCGATCGCATCGTTCTGCCCGGTGTAGGCGCTTTTAAAGATTGTATGAATGGTTTGCTTGCGGCTGAAGGCTTGCGCGAAGCGTTGCAAGAACAAGTGATCACCAAAGGCAAACCCATTTTAGGGATTTGCGTTGGTATGCAACTCATGGCCACGCGCGGGCTTGAGCATGAGATCACCAAAGGTCTCGGCTGGATTGCAGGAGACGTAAAACCAATTGCACCAACCGATTCCAGTTTGAAAATTCCACACATGGGTTGGAACACCATCAAACCCCATGGCCAACACGCTCTGCTTGATGGTATTCTCACCGGTGACGATGGCCTGCACGCTTATTTTGTGCATTCCTATCACATGGCTCCAACGCTGCCCGAAGACCTGATTGCTACTGCGGATTATGCTGGCGAGATTACCGCGATGGTGGGTTATGATAATATCGTCGGCACTCAGTTTCACCCCGAGAAGAGTCAGGCGCTGGGCCTCGCATTGATCGCAAATTTTCTCAGGTGGCGACCGTGAGTTCCCTGGTGCCTGAGTTCTTAGTTTCAGATATAAAAACCAGCCTCGCCTTCTGGGTGGAATTGCTTGATTTTAAAGTTCTTTATGATCGCCCAGATGAGGGATTTGCTTATCTAAGACGTGAAGCGCTTGATGTTATGATTGTAGAACTCGGCCGTGGACGCCAGTGGATAACAGATGATCTGAAAAAACCCCTTGGTCGCGGCATCAATTTTCAAATGGAAGCGAGCAATTGGTCTGAGCAGCTTGGAAAACTGCGGAAGAAGAATTGGCCATTGTTTATGGAGCCAGAGACAAAATGGTATCGTGTTGATGGTGTTGAAAAGGGCCAACAGCAATTTTTAGTTCAGGACCCTGATGGTTATTTGCTGCGGCTTGCGCAAGCAGTTGGGGAGCGGAAAGTGCAATGATTATTGATCTCAACACCTTCATCACCCTTCTCCCATCGGGAGAAGGTGCCCGAAGGGCGGATGAGGGCCTGTCCGCGGGTGATGGTGCCAATGTATTTTACGATAGAGCTTCCCGCAAGGCCCTCATCAAGATATTTTCGAAGAAAATGTTTAGTCGCTTCGCGCCACCTTCTCCCGACGGTAGAAGGGCGACATCATATTATGGTGTGGGAGGACAAAAGCCATGATCCTGTTCCCCGCGATCGACCTCAAAGACGGTCAATGCGTGCGCCTGAAGCTGGGCGATATGGCGCAGGCTACGGTTTATAATGAAGACCCTGCGGCTCAAGCTAAAGCCTTTGAAGATCAAGGTTTCAAATGGCTGCATGTGGTCGATTTGAATGGCGCGTTTCAAGGTCAATCCGTGAACGGAGCAGCCGTTGAGGCCATTCTCAGAGTCACCAAAAACCCTGTGCAATTGGGCGGTGGCATTCGCACCTTGGCGCATATTGAATCATGGCTATCGAAAGGCCTCGCCCGCGTCATTCTTGGCACTGTAGCGGTTCGCAACCCCGCACTCGTGAAAGAAGCCTGTAAGCTCTTCCCCGGCAAAGTCGCTGTGGGCATTGATGCTAAGGGTGGCAAAGTGGCTGTTGAAGGCTGGGCTGAAGCGTCATCCCTCGAAGTGATCGAGCTTGCCAAGCAATTTGAAGGGGCGGGCGTTTCAGCGATTATCTATACCGACATTGACCGCGACGGCATTCTCACAGGCATTAATTGGGAGAGCACACTGGCATTGGCCGATGCTGTATCCATTCCGGTGATCGCGTCCGGTGGCTTGGCTTCAATCAAAGATATTCAGCGCATGTTGCAGCCTGATGCCAAAAAGCTCGAAGGTGCTATTACAGGCCGCGCACTCTATGATGGTCGCATTGATGCTGAAGAAGCGCTGCGCTTGATTGCGAACGCCGCATGAAAAAAATCCTGCTCGTAACAGGTGGTGGACGCGGCATTGGCGCTGCAACCTGTCGCTTGGCCGCTAAAGTCGGCTATGAGGTGGCCCTGAACTATCATGTCGATACATCAACAGCAGAAAATCTCGCCAAAGAAATCGACGGCATTGCTGTTCAAGCCGATGTGAGCAAGTCTGAAGATGTGGCCCGCATGTTTGCCGAAGTGGAATCCAAACTCGGCACCGTCACTCATGTGGTGAACTCAGCGGGCATTACTGGAAAAAGCAGCAGGCTTGTGGATGCCGATTTAGAAACCATCCGCCAAACCCTCGATACAAATCTGTTCGGCACAATTTTAGTTTCGCGCGAAGCTGTGAAGCGTATGTCCACGAGATTAGGTGGCATGGGCGGCGTGATTGTGAATATCTCATCGGGTGCCGCTAGCATTGGCAGCGCCAATGAATTCGTGTGGTATGCCGCGTCCAAAGCCGCAGTCGATACCTTCACGTTGGGGCTTGGCCGCGAAGTAGCAGAGGAAGGCATCCGTGTTGTGGCAGTTGCCCCAGGCTTAATTGATACTGAACTACATGCCCGCTCCACGGGTGAACCCGGTCGTGTGAACCGCATGCGCGATCTGATTCCCATGAAGCGCGAAGCCACTGCTGGTGAAGTTGCCAAGACGATTTTATTTCTGCTCAGCGATGAGGCCTCATATATTACAGCTACCACGCTCCGCGTCTCAGGAGGACGATAATGTTAAAAGCCCGCCTCATTCCCTGTCTTGATGTGAAAGATGGGCGCGTTGTTAAGGGTGTGAATTTCGTCAACCTTAAAGACGCTGGCGATCCCGTTGAATGCGCTAAAGCTTATGACGCAGCGGGGGCCGATGAACTTTGCTTTCTCGATATCGCGGCCACCCATGAAAATCGTGGGCTCATGTTTGACGTGGTAAAACGCACCGCCGAAGCTTGTTTCATGCCGCTCACAGTGGGCGGCGGGGTTAAAAAAATCGAAGACATTCGCAACTTGCTTTTGTCAGGCGCTGATAAGGTCTCGATCAATTCAGCGGCTGTAGCTGACCGCCAATTTGTAAAAGCCGCTGCGGAAAAATTTGGCTCGCAATGCATCGTTGTTTCAATTGATGCCAAGGAAACAAGTGCTGGAAAATTTGAAATCTTTACCCATGGTGGCCGCAAAGAAACCGGCATTGATGCCGTGGACTTTGCCCGTGAAGTTGCAAGCTTAGGGGCTGGCGAAATTATGCTCACCTCCATGGACAGGGATGGCACGGGCAAAGGTTTCAACATCGCATTAACCCGCGCAATTGCTGATGCTGTGAAAATTCCGGTAATCGCTTCTGGCGGCGTTGGCACATTGGATCATCTCGTTGAAGGCATACGCGATGGTCATGCGACAGCCGTTTTAGCAGCCTCAATTTTCCACTTTGGAACCTTTAAGATTGCTGAAGCAAAAGCGCACATGGCCGCAAATGGCATTGCCATGAGGATGACAATATGAAGACGCTTGAAAAACTAAACGCAACAATTGCAGCGCGGAAATTTTCGGCACCAGAAAGTTCTTATACCGCCAAGCTCCTCTCGCAAGGCCCCGAAAAATGCGCCAAGAAATTTGGCGAAGAAGCCTTTGAATTGGCTATGGCCGCCGTGTTGAACAATAAGTCCAACACTGCCAATGAAGCCGCTGACGTGCTCTATCATCTGCTCGTGCTGCTGCAATCTGCTGATGTGCCGCTGGCCGATGTCATGGCGGTTTTAGAGCAGCGCGAAGGCACGTCAGGTCTTGTGGAGAAAGCCAACCGCAATGGTTGATATTGAAGAAGATCTGGCCAGAGAAGTCTCTCCATTCAGGCGTTTCGGTCGTGATGAATGGGCCGCCCTTCGCGCCGATACAGCGATGACACTTACCGAAGCTGATCTCGTCGAAGTGCGCAGTTTGAATGACCGCATTGACCTGAATGAAGTTGAGGTGATTTATCTGCCACTGTCGCGCTTGCTCAATCTTTATGTGCAAGCCAGCCAGAAACTGTTCAACGCGTCCAACATGTTTCTACACCGCACCGAACTGAAGGTGCCTTATGTGATTGGCGTGGCAGGCAGTGTGGCGGGCGGTAAAAGCACCACCGCGCGCATTTTGCGGCGCTTGCTGTCGCGCTGGCCGTCGACGCCGAAAGTTGATCTGGTCACCACCGATGGTTTCCTCCTGCCAAACGCCATTCTCGAACGCGATGGTTTGATGGGACGAAAAGGCTTTCCAGAAAGCTATGACCTGCCCAATATTTTGCGCTTCATGTCTGACATTAAATCAGGTCAGCGCGATGTCGAAGCACCGCTCTATTCGCACCTCACCTATGATGTGCTGCACAATAAAACCCAAGTGATTGATCAGCCCGACATTCTCATCGTCGAGGGAATTAATGTTTTACAGACTGGGCGCCCGCCACGTGATGGCCGCGGTATTCCTAACGTCTCCGACTTTTTCGACTTTTCAATTTTCATTGACGCCGATGTTGAGGACTTGCGCGAGTGGTACATTGAACGATTTTTCACCCTGCGTAGCGGCGCGTTCAAAGATCCCAAATCATATTTTCATCGTTATGCAGCGCTGACTGACGCGCAAGCTTTAGAAACTGCCACACGCATTTGGAACACGATCAACCTTGCTAACTTGCGCGAAAATATTTTGCCCACGCGCCCGCGCGCTGATCTCGTTTTACGAAAAGGCACCGATCACAAAGTGCGCAGCGTGTTCCTGCGCAAGCTCTAATTCTTTTTCTTCTGGGGTGTTGTTGCCGCAATCACGGCATCCGTATCATCAATGAGTTTCACCATGGCTTGCCTTGCGGCCACACCATCTTGGGCAACAACCGCTCGCACAATATTTTCATGGAGGCGAATAGCGAGATTATGGTGCGGATTACGCTGTGATGTATAATCAAATAGATTGGCCAGTGCCTGCTCAATAATAATTCCAAAGGGCACAAGCAAAGCGTTATTGGCCGCCTGCAACAATGCGCTGTGAAACTCGACATCGGCACCCACATTCTCAGGCACCGATTTTGCCTTTCGCATATTTTCTAGCGCGGTGACCAGACGGTCCAACTGCTCAGCGCTGCGCTTTTTCGCTGCCAACTCGGCAATGCCAGGTTCAATAATGCGCCGTGCTTCTTGGGTTGAAGCGGCAAAACTACGGCGATCAATCGCCGAGCGATGCCAAGAGAGAACATCACGGTCTAACAGGTTCCAGCCTTCTCGCGGCTGCACCCGGCTGCCAATTTTGGGGCGCGATAAAAGCAGACCCTTTCCCGTTAAGGTCTTTATGGCTTCGCGCACAGCAGTTCGGCTTACTGCGTAGCTTTTGCCCCATTCTGCTTCATTGGGCAACAAGGTGCCGGGTGCAAATTCACCGGCTAAAATCCGCTCACCAATGCCGCGGGCCAGTCGGTCATGCACACTTATACCGCTTTTTTTAACAGATTTAGGCACGCCAGATCTCCCCAATAACTATTTTTAATTGTCATACAAAAACGCTTGCTCGCCAGCCAATGTCAATTTATGGTTCCAGCCACAACAGCACAAGACCGAGAATAAGTCTCAAGTTTTGGTTGTTTTTAACGGGAGGATTAACATGTTAAATCGTAGACATTTTATCGCTTCAGTCGCTGGCGTTGCCGCTGCTGTTGCAGCTGG
>JANPGD010000072.1:0-13901 GCA_031423845.1 Hyphomicrobiales bacterium
ACACAACGCGTGGACGACCAACTGTAAGCTCGAAGCCTTCGCGGCGCATGGTTTCAATCAGAATGCCCAATTGCAATTCGCCACGGCCAGCAACTTCAAACGCGTCAGTTTCTGTTTCAGAAGCAGATACTTTCAATGCCACATTGCCTTCGGCTTCGCGCAATAAACGATCACGAATGACACGTGATTGAACTTTATCGCCTTCTTTGCCTGCCAACGGCCCGTCATTAATGCGGAATGTCATCGTCAAAGTGGGTGGATCAATCGGCTGGGCTTGAATAGCTTCAGTCACCGCTGGATCACAAATCGTGTCAGCAACCGTTGTGGTCACCAAACCAGAGATCGCAATAATATCGCCAGCGAAAGCTTCATCGACTGGAATGCGCTCCAATCCGCGGAACGACAGAACCTTGGAAACACGGCCTGTTTCAACAACAGTGCCATCGCGTGACAAAGACTTAACGGCTTGGTTTGTTTTAACTGAGCCAGAACGAATGCGGCCTGTCAAAACACGGCCCAAGAACGGGTTGGCTTCAATTGTTGTTACGAGCAAACGGAACGGGCCTGGCTCAATAACAGGTGGCTTGAAATGGCGAACAATCTCGTCAAACAACGCCGACATATCATCAGCTTGCTTTTCCGGCGTTACACTCATCCAGCCTTGCTTGGCTGAACCGTAAATAATTGGGAAATCAAGCTGCTCGTCAGTGGCTTCAAGTGCTGCGAACAAGTCGAACACTTCATTCACAACTTCGACATGGCGGCCATCTGGGCGGTCAATCTTGTTGATCAAAACAATTGGCTTCAAACCGAGTTTCAAAGCCTTTTGCAAAACGAACTTGGTTTGCGGCATGGGGCCTTCGGCAGCATCCACCAATAAAACGGCGCCATCCACCATGTTCAAAATACGCTCAACTTCACCGCCAAAATCAGCGTGGCCCGGCGTATCAACGATGTTGATGCGGGTGTCTTTCCAGTTCAGCGAAGTCACCTTCGCCAAAATGGTAATACCGCGCTCACGTTCCAAATCGTTGGAATCCATGGCGCGTTCAGCCACTTTTTGGTTTTCACGGAAGGAGCCCGATTGCGAAAGCAAGCGGTCAATCAGTGTCGTTTTGCCGTGGTCTACGTGGGCAATAATCGCAATATTGCGCAAATTCATGAAGCGCCAACTCTCATTAAGCGTGAAGGAATGGGCCGCACTTAGCATGTGCAGCATGGATTAGCAAAATTTAAGTTTCGAGGCCCATAAAGGCATCAAATGCCGCAAGAAACTTGGCTCTAATCGCGGTACTTTCCATCAAAATCTCATGGCGCGAGTCTTCAATTGTCAGCAGACTAAAACCCGCAGTATTTTCAACAAAACGGCGCGTGTCAAAATTGGAAACCACCCGGTCTTGACCTGCCATAATAATCATCGTTGGACAGCTCGGGCCTTTGGACTTTGGCCATTTATGCAACCCAGCCAGACTTTGCATGACAGCCAGCAACCAACCATAAGTGGCACCCCCTACACCCAGTTCTGGATGGGCTTCCAAGGTGGCCATATCGCGGTTCCAACGCACCCGGTCTGACGATAATGGATTGTTCAAAAACTCGTCGCGTTTCATTGGCCCGCGCGCGAGGCCGGGTAGATAAACCGAACTCAAGCCCAACAGTTTTGCACCCAATGTTAAAAGCCATACAACGGGCCGTGGCCATTTGCCAAAGTTCAAACCCAGAAGCGGGGCTGAGAGAACGGCGCGTTTGAACCAGCGTCGGTCACGCAATGCTCGTAATAGTATATTGCCCCCTGTCGAATGGGCCAGCGCATAATAGGGTTCCGGAAAATCGAGGCGCTGGGCCAATCCCACGATGGCCTCCAAATCCAGATCATATTTTTTGAAACTCGAAACATAACCCCGCATCGGATCGCTGAGTTGGCGTTGCGAGCCACCCTGCCCGCGCCAATCAAAGCTGACCACGGCAAAGCCACGCTGCACCATGTCATTGATTGTTTCAAAATAGCGCTCCACATATTCGGCACGGCCATTCAGAATAAAAATCGTCGCTTTGGCGCGCGTGTGCCGCACTGTAAAGGCGCGAAGATGCACTCCGTCAGATGTTTTGACATCATGGCAAACACCATCGTCGGGAACGTGGTTTTCTGGCGTAGGATAAAGCTTCATAAACAGGGGTTTATAGCCGATCCCTAATCAGAACAAGGGTGGCTACAATTAGAGCTTCTTGACCGCTGTCAATTCACCACTGGCCGAATTCACTTGTATTTCAAAGTTGCTGCCGCTGCGGGTCGCTGCGTAAACATAAGTTGCACCAGCGCAAGACTTGTTGGTGACGCTCGAAAAGCCATAGCCCGAGACAATGCTGGCGCCCTTGGTGCAGTCAATGGACTTTGCCTTTGACGGGACATCAGCTTGAAAGCGTTTCCCAATCGAAGCCACCTGACCCGTTGCAGGTTTCTGCACCAGAGGCTCTTTAACAGGCGGTTTAGGGATGATATTTTCTGGCACTGAGGCTTGCGTTACAGGTTTCTTTTTAGGTTTTAGCACACGTGGTTTGTAGACCTGTGGCGCAAGTTGTGGATCATAATAAGATTGATCATATTGCGGCACAGCTTTCTTTTTACGATGCAATTGCTTCATATAAAGATCATACTGTTCTTGATTGAATTGGTCTTGAGCGTAGGCGTCTTGCTCAACGGGTATGTCACTATAAATATCGCCCGATGGCACGTCCTCTTGCCACCAAAACAAACGTCGCGCTTCAGCTGGCGTGCCAGCCAAAACCAAGCCCACAAAAGCTACACCCGCCATTTGCTTAAACATTTGCATCAATCCCGAATTTCCTGTCATACTTTGCCAATAAATCATAGCAAAATAACGGCATGAATACGGCAGAAGAATAACAAATCCTCTGCCGCTCAATGGACTTAGTAGATCGGGCGCACCGAGATAATATTGCCAGCATAGCTCACCTTCACGCGGAAGAAATCGCCATGGCGCATCGCTTTGTAACCATAGGTTGGGGCGCTGCAATCATAAGCGCGAACATTGCGGAACCCAGCTTCTCGAACCGCATTGCGGCCCTCAGCACAGCTCACACCATAATCTAAATCTGGTGCTTCGTCCTCGTAATAATGATGACGATGACGGGGGCGATAGGCTGGATATTCAACTGGGTAATCGCCAGCAAAACCATAACCTGAATCAAAGCCACCAAAGCCAAAGCCCAGTGAAACTGTTGTGTCCGCTTTTGCGGCTGTCGAGGCGAAGGAAACAACTGATGCAACTGCAGCAACAGCAATAAGGGATTTTACAAACATGACATTCTCCTGAATGTTGTGATCAGTGCCACCCACTGATCTTTCATGTGCCGTTTCTAGTCCCGCCAACTTGAACAGAACCCCAAGGCTTCGTTCATCTGCCGTTCATCTACGTTACAAATGCACTTGAAAGCTCAAAAACCATTCCTATCTCTCGTGCTGTGGATGCCATTCCGGGTCCATGACTTAAAAGTCTGTATTGCTTCAAGGAGAATATGACATGTTAGATTACGCACCCCTTTATCGCTCATCCGTTGGTTTTGACCGCCTGTTCCGCTTGCTGGATGAAGCTGCTTCGGTGGAAACGAATTCTTACCCGCCCTATAATATTGAACGTTTGGGCGAAGATGAATATCGCATCACCATGGCCGTTGCCGGCTTTGGCCCCAGCGACGTGAATATTGAAGCCAAAGGCAACACCCTCACAGTCACTGGCAAGAAAGCCGACAAGCAGGGCAACCCCACTGAAGTGTTGCACCAAGGCATTGCAGCGCGTGGATTTGAACGCCGCTTCCAGCTTGCTGACCATGTGGAAGTGAAAGGTGCCGATATGGACAATGGCTTGCTTCACATTGCGTTGAAACGTGAAGTGCCAGAAGCTTTGAAGCCCCGTCAAATTCCAATTGGCAATAGCGTCACAAAGCTAAAGTCTATTGAGACTACGAAAGCTGCTTAATTAAGCAACGGCGCTGTTGAAAAGCAGCGCCCTATTTTATAAGTGCGGCTTCGGCTTGAGCAAAAGTTGCAATAATAATAATCAGTGCGGTCGTTGAAACAATCGCTGTCACCACGAACACAGAACTCAAACCATAGCTCTGTGCAACCGCCCCCAATACCCATGGCAACACAACGCGCGGCGTGCCGCCGACCATCGCAAAATATCCCATTGCCGCCGCCTTACGATCCGGGGCCAAACGTGCTGCCAGCGCAAATAAACACGGAAACACCACCGAGAGCCCAATGCCGACTGCAGCGAAGGCCAAAACAGAAATCGTGAAACCGGGTGCCAAACTTAAAATTACAAATCCTAGAATGCCAATGGATAAACACACCATCATCACCAGGCGGTCCCCAAATCTAGCGCGAATGCGGTCGCTGAACATACGCATCACGCCACTGCACAATCCATAGAATGCAAGGCCTAAACCGGAATAAGCGGCTAGACTTGGAGCAACAGAATTGAGCAGCTGCCCTGCCCATTGCACACAAGCAACTTCACTGGTCACCCCAAAACCTGCAGCCAAACCCACGAATGTCAAAAGTTTATATGGTAGTGGTTTGGAGCCTTCCGTTTCTTCATGGCGCACTACGGTTCCGTGCGGAATATTGACATAAATAGCACCATAAGCCAGCGCCATCGGTATGGCCGTAAACAAAGTTACAAACCAAGGGGCCATCGACACCGAAACAAGGCTACTGATGATTGCAAAAACGCCCATCATCAATGAAGCGCTGCCATGATAGGCACTAAAAATCGACCGCTCAAACTTCTGTTCAATGGCAGCACCTTCCGCATTCATAAACAGATCCATAGTTCCCAAGCTCATGCTGATGAAGATTGCGGCGAGGACAAAGCTGAGTGGTGAGAATGCAAGCTGGGCAAAAACCAATGATAAAAACGAAATCGGCATGATCCACAATAAAACCGTGCGGTGATCAGCATGACGATTGATGAAGCCGCCAATTGCCATCATGGCGATGTTTGCCAACATACCAACGGCACCAATCATCCCAAACAACCACAATGAAAGGCCAGCGTTTTTAATAATGACCGGAAAGGCACCCACATTGGTGCCAATCATTGCGCCAAAAGCTGCAAAAGTCAGAAGAATAGTGCCACGTTCACTAATTTTCATAAATTAGCCACGGCCCACCAATGGCATTTTCGTTGCCATAACTGTCATGGTCAGAACATTTGAATCAAGCGGCAACGACGCCATGAACACCACAGACCGCGCCACATCTTCCACATCCATGGTGGGCTCTGGTTTCACACTACCGTCAGCTTGCGGCACTCCAGCGCTCATGCGCGCTGTCATGGCCGATGCCGCATTGCCAATATCGATTTGCCCGCAGGCGATGTTATACTTACGACCATCAAGCGAGGCCGATTTGGTAAGCCCTGTTATGGCATGTTTCGTCGATGTATAAGGCGATGAATTGGGCCGTGGTGCATGGGCTGAAATCGAACCGTTATTAATAATGCGCCCACCTTGTGGGTCTTGCGCCTTCATAATTTTAAACGCTTCCTGTGTGCATAAAAATGGCCCGGTGAGATTCACATTCACCACCGTTTGCCATTGTTCAAATGTGAGGTCTTCCAGCATCACGGTGCCAGGAGCCCCGGTGCCAGCATTGTTAAACAACACATCCAAGCGACCGAATTTTTCTTTGGTGGCGGCGAACAGTGCGGCCACTGATTTTGGATCAGCCACATCCGTTGAAATACAAAGTGTCTCGCCATCCAAAGTTTTAGCAACATCTTGCAAAGCATCCAAGCGTCGCCCCGCCAGCACCACGGCATAACCCGCTTTGCTCAAAGCAGTGACACACGCCTTACCAATACCCGAACCTGCCCCTGTAACCATTGCAACTTTCATTTTAATTTTCCTTTGCAACTATCCAAGCTGAAGCCAATTTACCTGCGGCTTCTTTCACAGCAGCAGCACTCATGCCCGGTTTGAAAATGCTGGAACCAATACCAAAACCTGATGCCCCCGCCGCCAACCAGTCCCCCATATTATCCGGCGTCACACCACCCACTGCATAGATTTTCACGTTCTTAGGCAGCACCGCTTTCCACGCTTTAATCACAGCAGGGCTTGCGACTTCAGCGGGGAATAATTTGAGATGTGTTGCCCCAGTGCGAATGGCAGAGAATGCTTCGGTCGGCGTGAACACACCCGGCAGCGGCACCATGCCAAGCTCGATTGCGCGCGCAATCACCGCCTCATTGCAGTCAGGCGAAACTGAAATTTCTCCACCCGAAGCTTTTAACATATTCACATCTTGAACGCTCAGCACCGTACCAGCGCCTACAATCATGCGGCCCGCAAAAGCTTTTGATATTTTTTCGATTGAAACAAAAGGCTGCGGCGAATTCAAGGGCACTTCAACAACGCGAACCCCTGCTTCATAAAGTGCGGTTGATACGTCCACCACTTCATCAGGGGTAACTCCGCGCAAAATCGCAACTATGCCACACGCATCCAAAGCTTCATCTAAAGTCATCAAATCACTCCTGCCTCACGCGCCACTGCGGCTTCACCTTTAATCACGGCCAACGGGTCACCCATCACAGCATTAAGCCCCGCATGAGCCATGGCCCGCACATAACGCGCCCCAATGCCTGCCGACGCAAGAATCACATATTTCGCGGATTTATCGTTATTTAATGTGGCATGGGCCACTTCAGTTCCAATCACAATGCCAGATAAGTACGAGGCTAGTTGCTCTCCGCGCATATCATTGAACAAACCAAGCGTGCGTGTTGAAAATATCGAATGCAAAAACCCAGCGGGATCAGCCAAGGCTTTATCAACCCCCAGCAGGAAAGCGCCCTCATCATCTGTGTCGACCGTCATCAATCGACCCAGAATGGATTGGTTGCGCAACAAGGCAAAAACCTCACCTGTCATATAAGACGAAAAACGGGTGATCTTGTTACCAGCCACATCAATCCATTTGCTATGGGTGCCGGGAGCAACGAAGTGATTTGCGCCGCTTTCCAACGATCCAAAAACTTGTGTCTCCTCGCCGCGCATCACATCATGGCCAATGCTGGCGCTTTTGTGATGCAGCCCTGTGATGAAATGAATGCTGCGGCCTGAACGTGTGGTGTGCAATTTTATATGCGCCGCCAAATCTGAAAGCCCAGCCGGACATTCCGCATAAGCGAGTTCAACCCAGCCCTGCCTGCTGGTGATCATGCCGGAAGCCACCACCGGCAAAGCTCTATCCCACCCGCCGATGTGACTTTCCAGCACCGCCTCAAAGCCCTGATCCTTAACGGCAAGAATGCCCTCAGGGCTGGCGAATTGATCTTTCACCGCACCATCAACACCCACCAAATAAGCCCTAAATGATGTGGTGCCCCAATCCAGAGCAATAAAACTTTTGTGCATTACAACGCCTTCACACCACCTGGTTTGAAACTCTGCTTCATGGCTTTGAGAGGATTGCGCAATGCCGCACCAAAGGGCTTAGCCTCAATCTCAAACACATCGCCATCTTCGGTCGCAATGCCATCAGCAATGCTGAGTGTCGCAGTTCCGAAGAAATGAATATGCACATCGCCCGGAATGCGAAACGCATCATATTTAAAATGATGATATTCCAAATTCGCAATCGTGTGGCTCATATTGCCTTCACCGGTTAGAAACGGCTTTTCCCAAATGGTTTTGCCTTTACGCAAAATCCGGCTCATGCCTTCAATATGTGAAGGGATTGCGCCTGAAACCATTTCAGGACCAATGGAACAATGGCGCAATTTAGAATGCGCCAGCAGCAAATAATTCTGGCGCTCAGTCACATGATCAGAATACTCGTTGCCAATGGCAAAACCCAAACGCACCGGCTTGCCCTTAGCATCAATCATATAAAGCCCAGCAAGCTCTGGCTCCTCCCCACCATCCAATGCGAAGGAAGGTTTAGGAAGTGCAGCCCCCGGTGCCACCAGCCAGCGACCATCCCCTTTATAAAACCATTCCGGCTGCACACCAGCTGTGCCCTTGGCAGGCTTGCCACCTTCAAGGCCCGTTTTAAACATGCGCAGAGAATCCGTGAGCGCCGCTTCACCATCTAATTTCTTGTGCATCGAGTCACGCGCTGAGGCCGAACCCAAATGCGTGAGGCCGGTGCCTGTGATAATGCAATGTGCCGCATCATCATGGGTGAGCGGTGGCAGCACGCGTTTTTCTTTCAGCGCTGCCGCATAATCTTCAGTTGTTGCGGTGGCCAAATTATTGGCGGTGGCGTTCAGGCTTTTTCCTTCGTTCAAGGCCAACGTGGCAAGCTCGGTCATGCGTGTGGCGCGCTTCAGTTTGATAATCTTGCCGCCGCCAACCAAGCCAACAGCGCGTTTATTTTTGGCGTCAATAAATTGTATGAGGTTCATGTTCCAAGCTCCCATTGATTTATCATACAATTAGCCGCCAAAGCGATGTTTGGCAAAGCCTTTCACCTGCGGATCAAAACAAAATACGCCGCCTTGCAAAGGATATTGCACCAAAACATCCGCCGCCAGATGCGCGCGCGACGACGTTACATACAGCACATTCAAATCCGGCCCGCCAAAGCAAACACAAGTGGGCCGCGAAGCTGGCATGGAAACCACGCGGTCAATCCGCCCCTTGGGGTCAATGCGCAAAACGCAAGAACCTTCCCAGCGCGCACTCCAAACAAAGCCTTCCGCATCCACAGTGGCCCCATCAGGATAGCCATGGTCTTTCGTGTCGTTGTGAATGCGGCGATTAGAAAGCTCGCCAGAGGCCAGATCAAAATCGAAGGCCCAGATAATTTGGGCCCGCGAATCGGAAAAATAGAAAACTGAATTATCAGGCGACCAGCACGGCCCGTTAGAAACTCCAACTTCGTCAATCATCAACTGTGAAGAACCATCTTTCTCCACACGATAAAGTGCGCCAGAGCTGCGGGTAATGTCGAGGTCTTCCCCGGCAGGCCCAATGTTTTGCTGCATGGTGCCAAACCAAAAACGACCCGCAGCATCCGCAGCGCCATCATTGCCGCGATTGCCTTCTCTATTTTCAGGTTGTGAAAATTCGGTGAGAGCGCCAGTCACAGGATTAAACATGTAAAGCCCATGCTCACCCCCCACCAGCAAAGTGCCGTCAGCCCGCAAGGCCATAGCCGTCAAAATAACATTGAACTGCCAACTTTGATGAGCCCCCGTTGCCGGATTTAATTTATGAATGCACGACGGCAGCGGAATATCCAGCCACCAAAGCGATTGCGTTTTATCGTCCCACATGCAGCCTTCGCCAAGGCAATCATTTGATTTTGCAATGCAGGTGACAGGTGTGGGGCGCATCATTAGTCCTTTGAATGATGCGCCCTCTTATCGTCTTATTATACCGTTCGCAAATACCACTCAAAATCGCGGATGGTAGGCTCTGCAAAGAACCTGTCGGCTTCCACTTCTTTCAGCGTGGCAAAGGTATCAACAAACTCTTTGCCGAAATATTCCTTGAGAATTGAAGCGCGATAAAACGCATCAATCGCTTCAAACCAATTGCCCGGAATATGCTTGGCGCGGCGCTCATAACCATTGCCCGTGATTGGCGCACCCGGATCAATTTTTTTCGGTAATGCCATAATGCATCCCCGCCAAAATCGCACCCATAACCAGATAGGGATTGGCATCCGCACCAGAAGGCCTGTGTTCAATGCGGCAGGAATTGGCGTTGCCTGCTGGCACGCGCAAAGCCACCGTGCGGTTGTTAATGCCCCATGTTGCAGCAACCGGCGCATAAGATGACCGGCGGAAGCGGCGATAGGAATTGGCATTGGGCGCAAAGATCAACATGGATTCCGCCATAGTCACTTTCAATCCGCCAATAGCATTGAGCAACAATTCATTCTGCGTTGGATCATCAGCAGCGAAGAGGTTTTTGCCGTCTTCACCTTCTAAACTCACATGAATGTGCATTCCCGAACCCGTCCAATCTGCATAGGGCTTGGCCATAAATGTGGCGCACAGCCCGTGCTTTTCAGCCGTGGCTTTGATCAAGCGCTTCAACATAATGCCTTCGTCACACGCATCTAAAATATCAGTGCGGTGGCGCAACACAATTTCCATCTGGCCGGGGCCATATTCCGAAATCAAAGTTTTGGCTGGCAAATCTTGAATTTCGCAGAAGGCATAAAGATCTTTGAAGAACGGCGCAAAATCATCGGTGTCCTGCAAATGATAGGCTTGGTGGTGCTTGGGGCGATGTTCATTGATCAAAGCCTTTGGCGAAATGGGCATTCCTTCAAGTGCGCTCTTGCGGTCCATCAAATAGAACTCAAGCTCAACAGCCCCCACCGGGTTCATGCCCAGCTCTTCTTTAAAACGCTTCACAATGCGCTGCAAAGCATTGCGCGGGTCGGCATAATGCGGCGTGCCATCCAGATCATGCACATGGCCAGTATATTGGGCTGTTGCCTCTTCCAACCAAGGGACTCGCACAAACGTGCCGGGCACCGGCCACAGCACCATGTCACGGTCACCCTCATCAAACACAAGGCCGGTTTCAGGAACATCCTGTCCGGTCACATCTAAAACCAGTGCTGAAATGGGCAAGAAGCGCCCATCATTCCACGCCGGAATAACTTCATCACGACGTAGAACTTTTCCGCGGATAACACCGCACATATCAGTCCAGATCACCTGCACTGAAACAATATCAAGATTAGCCTCAAGAAATCTTTGCGCTTCGGCTCCCAGCTTTGGCGTTACGATAGGCATTTTTAGTCTCCAATTTATTTAGGCGCAGCTCAACAATGATCGAGTTTAATCATCATTGTCCTGCAGATTAAGCATCATATTATGAAACGGTGTGATCACCACACCATGGCGCTGAATATTTGATGATTACATCCGCAATCCCTCGCTCCAGCCTGCGCGCTAGAGAAATCAAGGATGCGAACGTCTCCTCAGTGAAAAATTCTTTCAGCATGGCTTTACCCGCAGCCAATTACTTGAAGCCTTCACGGAGAGCGCCTGAGATTTGGGGTTACGTTGAACATAGAGCTTGGTTTCCTGCTCCAACATGGCCTTAATGGCACTGTCCGTTATTTTTGACTTCACGATAGCCTTGCGCGTTATTGACGATGGGCTTGCTTGTAGCTGGCCGCATAGACTAAACCAACCCCCAAGCTTCGCACTGCACCATAAGGGGTTAAAATGAGCCGCATCGCCTATGTAAATGGACAATACTTGCCGGAAGACCAAGCCAAGGTTTCCATCTTCGATCGTGGCTTTTTGTTCGCCGATGGCGTCTATGAAGTTACCCCCGTGGTGAATGGAAAACTGGTCGATCACGATGCCCATAATGAACGCTTGGACCGCTCATTGCGCGAATTGCAAATGGCCTGGCCCTGCAGCAAGGAAGAATTAACCACGGTCCACACAGAGTTGATCGCAAGAAACAGCCTTAAAGAAGGTATAATTTACATGCAGGTGACGCGTGGCGTGGCCGACCGCATGTTCAACTTTCCAAAAGACATAAAATCGTCCCTCGTTGCCTTCCCGCAAGTGATGAACCTCGTCGATAACCCCAATGCCAAAACTGGCGTGAAAGTGGTGACCACGCCAGACATTAGATGGCTGCGCCGAGACATAAAATCCATCATGCTTCTGGCCCCCGTGCTGGGCAAACAAGACGCCTACGAAAAGGGCGCCGCCGAAGGCTGGATGGTGGAAGATGGCTACATCACCGAAGGCACAAGTTCGAATGCCTATATCGTAGTCGCCAATAAAATCATTACGCGCCCGCTGAGCAATAGAATTCTTGCAGGCTGCACCAGACGCGCATTATTCCGCATGGCATCCGAACACGGCGTGGAAATCGAGGAGCGCCTGTTCACACCAGAGGAAGCCTACAAAGCCGACGAAGCGTTTCTAACATCAGCCAGCCAATTCGTAATGCCTATCACCGAGATTGATGGCCACCGCATCGGCGGCGGCCAAGTGGGGCCAGTAGTAAGAAAGATGCGGGAGCTATTTTTGGAAGAGGCGACAGCGTAAAACTATATCATTTCTCTGGTGTCCTTATAATTGCACGAACTAAAGTAATAGCAACGCCAACAATTCTCCTGCGTTGCCTGCACTCCACGCGAGTGCTGCCCACGGCAATGGATAAATCCAATGCAATCGGGTTTCCCTTCGGTTTTGGCAGGAGACTAAACGTCAACCAAATCCTACGGTCTAAAATAGTTCATTGAAATTGTTAATTCGCGGGTATGAGCCGCTTTTAATTCGCGGGTATGAGCCGCTTTTAATTTATGATTCTTTTGAGGAACCATTGCTAATATTTAACTCATAGGCATGCTTCGGTCAACGAGTATTATCTTCACCTTCCCAATTGTGGAGAAGATTTTCAAGATGAGGCACTTGATCAAAAGGCCCTCATCCGCCCTTCGGGCACCTTCCCCCAATGGGGTAAGGGCATTAATTTTATGTGAGAAAACAAATTGTACCAAGGTCTCAAATCGTACTCCACCCTTCCCCCGTTGGGGGAAGGTGCCCGAAGGGCGGATGAGGGCTGTTGTGAAGCAACAGTCTTAACCACTCTCAAGCGCTAACAATATCGTGTCCAACACACCCGTCAGATTCTCAAAGATATCCAAATTCGTACAGCGCATCACGCGGTAGCCCTGAGTGTTCAAAAACGCGGTTCGTTTTTCATCATAGACAATCTCATGCGCCTCGCCATGGGTTGCCCCATCAATTTCAATGATCAGCTTTGCTTCAAAACACAAAAAATCAGCAATATAAGGGCCAATTGGAACTTGCCTGTTGAACTTGTGCCCCTGCAGCCGCTTGTCGCGCACATAACCCCAAAGGCGTTTTTCAGCTTCGGTTTGATTGCCCCGAAGGCTACGGGCACGTTTGAGAGTTTTGCTGCGCGTATAGATCATGCGTGGAGATTGTAACAAAGACCATTGCTGCGCAATGGCCCTCATCCGCCCTACGGGCACCTTCCCCCTGAGGGGGAAGGGTAAGTTCTTGTTGGTCCCTTACGATCACAACATTCCCCCGCTCCGCCCCAGCGAACCCAGAAACATGATCGCCCCCATAAAGGCCACTACTAACCCACCGCATAATCGTAAGCTATTCACGATCACCGATAATCTTTGGCTATCTCCGCCTGCAAATTTCAATGCGAAGTTTTTGCCGTAAACTGTGATGGTGGCAATAATGGCTACGGTGAGGAACACGCCGAACCCCATGGCCAAGGTGGAAGCGATGCCCGCCCAATAAAGCCCCAGCGCATTGGCGGAAAGCAACACTAATATCGCCCCCGTGCACGGCCGCAGGCCCACTGCGAATGAAAGTGTGAGCGCTTTTTTGAGTGACCAATCTTCCCCGCGCACCTCTTGCGGGGTTGGCGCATGGGCGTGGCCGCAATTGGCATCATGCACATGGCCTTGTTCAACATGGCCGTGATCAAAATGCGGGTTGACGATTTCAAATTTAATTTCCGACGATGGCTTTTTAAACCAGCCTCGTGTGGCCAAATAAATCATATAAAGGCCCAACCCAAAAATCATCGCGTAGCTGGCCGATTCCAAATAGCCTGTAATGTCGCGCACCACCGCGCCCACACTGGCCACCAATAAAAGCAAAACACTCACCACTGTGATCGCCGTGAGGGCTTGAAACAGCGAGCTTAAAAACGCCACCAAAAGCCCACGCTTCAAATCATTCTCGCTGGCCAGCAACCAAGATGAAATCACCACTTTGCCGTGGCCTGGGCCTGCGGCGTGGAAGATGCCATAAGCGAGGCCGAAACTGAGGAGTGTCCAAGCAGCCGTTGTCGAGCCATCGGTTTTAAGTTTGTTGAGGGCAGTTCGC
>JANPGD010000073.1:0-1558 GCA_031423845.1 Hyphomicrobiales bacterium
GTGTGGAAGGTGTGAATGGTGCGGCCTTTAAAAGCAGCGATGGTGGCTTCCACAAAACCAGATTCGTTTAACGTGTCAGTGTGGATGGCCACCTGCACATCATAATCATCGGCAACGCTCAGGCAATTATCAATGGCCGCGGGCGTAGTGCCCCAATCCTCATGCAGCTTCAAACCACAAGCGCCTGCTAAAATCATTTCTTCCAGCGGTGCCGCGAGCGAGGCATTGCCCTTGCCCATAAAACCGAGGTTCATTGGAAAAGCGTCAGCCGCTTCAATCATTCGTTCTAAATGCCAAGCGCCTGTGCAGGTTGTCGCCAGCGTGCCATGCGCTGGCCCAGTGCCGCCGCCCAGCATCGTGGTCATGCCGGAATAGAGCGCTTCCTCCAGTTGTTGAGGGGCGATGAAATGAATGTGACTATCAACACCGCCAGCAGTGAGAATCTTGCCTTCACCGGCAATGATTTCAGTGGAGGGGCCAATGATTATGGTCACCGCATTCTGCGTATCAGGATTTCCCGCTTTGCCAATCGCAGAAATGCGGCCTTCTTTCAAACCCACATCGGCTTTGTAAATTCCGGAATGATCCACAATCAACGCATTGGTGATCACGGTATCCATGGCACCTTGAGCGCGCGTGGCTTGAGATTGCCCCATGCCATCGCGAATAACTTTACCACCGCCAAATTTCACTTCCTCACCATAAAGCGTGAAATCTTTTTCTACTTCGATGATGAGCGCTGTGTCGGCCAGCCGAACTTTGTCACCCACAGTGGGGCCATACATTTGGGCGTAAGTTGAGCGTGAAATTTTCGCCATTAGAGTGCCCCCATCACTTTGCCTTGAAAGCCATAGATTTTGCGTGCTCCACCAATGGGCACCAAAGTCACTTCGCGGCGCTGACCCGGCTCAAAGCGCACGGCCGTGCCTGCGGCAATATCCAAACGAAACCCACGCGCCGCCGCGCGATCGAATCGCAAGCTCTCGTTGGTTTCAAAAAAATGATAATGGCTGCCCACTTGAATGGGCCGGTCACCCGTGTTGGCCACTTCCAGCGTCACACGCGGTGCCCCCGCATTGAGTTCAATATCGCCTTTAACCGTTATAATTTCACCGGGGATCATGCGGCACCTCTCAACGAATGGGATGATGAACGGTCACAAGCTTTGTGCCATCGGGAAACGTGGCCTCCACTTGAACATCGTGAATCATATCGGCAATGCCATCCATCACTTGAGTTTTGGAAACCACATGGGCTGCCCGCTGCATCAAGTCAGCAACGCTTTGGCCATCCCGCGCCCCTTCCACCACAAACTCTGTGATCAACGCAACCGCCTCCGGATGATTGAGTTTCACACCTCGTTCTAATCTTTTCCGCGCCACAATGGCGGCCATGGCAATGAGCAATTTATCTTTTTCACGCGGCGTCAGTTGCATCAAATTTCCTCAAGCAGTCCAAATCTTAGGCAAGGCATTGCTCCCTACGAGTATATTTAGCACTGGAATCAAGGCTTTTCGCAAGAGGAAGCCATCATCCGCCACCAGTCTTGCAATCAGCT
>JANPGD010000074.1:0-3697 GCA_031423845.1 Hyphomicrobiales bacterium
ATCACTTCACCTTCAATCCATTCCACTCTCGAACGTGGCCCGTTCTCGAGGCGCACACGCTTTGGAAATCGGTTGGCGTTCTCCAGCCTCTGAATATGTTGCGGGCAATAGAGCACGAGCTCCTTGAGTTGACGCTTTGACAGTAACCTCATCGCAGTACTTCCTTTGTGCTTGGAAGCATCGCGATGCCCCGTGGGTTGACGCCCATGGACGGCAAGCAGCCTATCAGTCAGCTATACTTTTCTGCAAGCCTATATGATCTGGTTTTGCGCGATGGGTTCTGAATTTCGAGAAAACCGCTTGCGACCCACTGGCGGGCGAGTGCAACAACTGTGCGCTGACTCATTTTGAGGTAGTTTGCCATTTCTTCACTGGTGGCTGATCCCTGATCTTTGAAAAGGGAAAGCAGACGCCGTTGGCGTGGATCAAGCTCACGCAACAGGTTTGCGGCGGATACTTCCGTTATTGGTTCGACGCGCAAAGCTGCTACTCTTATTTTGCTAAAGGCTTCGGCCATACCCTTGCTGAAATAGTCCACAAACTGCGTGAGATCAGCTTCGGCACGGCCTTCGTAATAGTTGTGGTGACCAATCGACAAAGATTCATAATAGGCTCGTAAGTTTTTCGCGTAATGTTCATCAAGCGAATAGATGCCCTCAAGCCCATAACCCGCACGACGCAAAATGAGAGTGGTGAGCAGTCTCGCCGTGCGACCATTGCCATCGAGATAAGGGTGGATGGTCGCGAATTGATAATGTGCGAGCCCCGCAATAATGGGCGCTGGCAATTCACTGCTGACCAGCGAGGCGTTCACCCAATTGACCAGCTCCTTCATTAAAACCGGAACATCGGGTGCTTCGGGCGGCAAATAGACTATCTTGCCGCTGGCACTATCTCTGATCACATTCTGCTGATTGCGATAGGGTGATGTTTTGCTTTTGCCCGTCATCACGAGGCAATGAAGCTGTTGAATTTCTTTTTCTTGCAATGCAGACGACGATGCAGACAATTGCTCCATGAAGGCAAAAGCCAGAAAGTGATTGCGCACCTCGGTTTCATCGCGCTCGCGCCCGGGAAACTTTGCGCCTTTGATGACAGCTTTGACTTCCGGCAATGTGAGGCGATTGCCTTCAATCTGGGTCGAGAAGTGAGTGCTGACAAGCGTTGCCGTTTCCCGCAAGGAAATAAGGAGCTTTGGCTGAATGATTAGGCCGGACAGTTCTTGCCGGATAGCTTCAATCTGCATCAACGCCGCCGCTATGGCCGAAGTAATATGGTATTTCGGGTTATACATAGCGGTAATAATACCGCATTTGCCGACAAATGTCAGTTATTGCGCTGTTAAAACGCTGTTAATTGATGACGAAATAAGGGCCTGCAAACGCGTTTCATAGGCTTCAACGGCGCTGCGCATCTCTGTTGCATAGGAATAGCGATTATAGACCCCTGCTACACCACTTAGTGAGCCTGAGACATGGTTCAGCAGCTTTTCGGTGACATGAATTGGTGTGCCCAACTCCGCCATCTGCGAGCTGAACGTGCGGCGTAAGTCGTGCAACGTATAAGGACTAATGCCGTCCAATTTCTTATCAAACGCCACTTTGCATTTTGGCCAGCCATTAAATACTGAAGTAGGTTTTCCTGCAACGTGGCTGCGAGAAGCGGGGAAGAGTTGGTCGTCAAAACTCGGGAGCCTTTTGAGTATTCCCAATGCGATGGGGCCAATAGGCAGCACATGAGGACGTTTGTTCTTGGTGATACTAGCCGGAAAGCTGATTGTGTGGGCACTCATGTCGATCCACGACCAGCGCAACGCTGCAATTTCACCGCGCCTTTGTCCAGTAAGAATAAGAAGGGCAACAATTGACCCATATGGATAGGGCTCATCAAGCGCTTGTTTCAAGACTCTTCCAAGTTCAACTTCGCTCAGAACTTTGTCGCGCGAACTTTCAGCCTTTTTGGCAAGCAAAGCTGAACAAGGGTTACTCTCAAGGTAGCCTTGCCTTTCAGCCCAACGGAAAAACACTTTCACAGCTACAAGGGCGTGATTTGACTCAGAAGGTGTTGCAGATAATTTGCTAAGGCGCTGGGCTATATCGTGCCGCGTAATTTGCGCTAACTGCGTGCGGCCAAATGGAAAGTGCTTCAATAGTCGCCGATAATCCTGCACCGTCCTAATCCTGTTCTTTACTTCGCAATCCGCGATGAACTTCTGTTTGGCGTCTTCGAAGTTGATCGTTTTTGGCCGTGCTTTGCCCAAAGTGATTTCGGCCAGTCGGCGCTTCGCCTCGGTGCGGGCTTCTGAAAGGCTGATGGTTGGATATCTCCCGATGGTTACACGTTCGCGCCTTGGCCCAAAAATAATCACAAATGTCTTGGTTCCACCTTGCGAAATGCGAACGCCAAATCCATTCAGAATATTATCAGCATGGAACTGTTGGCCGCGCTCTGGCGGTTTTAAATTCCTAATTGAGATGTCTGTCAAAGTCATTCTTAGGCTCACCCTAGGCTCAGGAATATGTGGCGTAATAAGGGTATCACATGCTCCACAGTAAGCAACAAAAATTAACTTTTGTAAATTAAATCAGAATGTTACATTCTACTATGTTCAATGGTGAGATTTCATGTTTACGGATTGAAAATCCGCGTGTCACTGGTTCGATTCCGGTCTCGGGCACCATTTTTTCTTCACTTTATATTTACTGAAAAGCCGCGGCCATCAGTTTCCGCGTGTAATTCTGTTTGGGGCGCAGCATCACCTCGTCTGGGGTTCCTTGCTCAACCATTTTTCCATCTTTCATCACAATGATGTAATCGGCCATGGCGCGGACGACCGCGAGATCGTGACTGATGAAGAGATAGGATAAGTTGTGCTGCGTTTGCAAATTGCGCAACAGGTCGATAATTTGCTTTTGCACTTGGCGGTCTAGGGCCGAAGTTGGTTCATCGAGCACGATGACTTTCGGTTTTAGAATTACCGCCCGTGCAATAGCCACGCGCTGACGCTGACCTCCCGAAAATTCGTGCGGGTAGCTGTTTCGCAGGTCAGGATCAAGTTGCACCTCTCTCATTGCCTCCACCGCATGTGCGTCTCGCATTGCGAAGGACATGCTGGGCTCATGCACCAGAAGGCCTTCAGTTATAATCTGACCGACGGTCATGCGCGGTGAGAGCGAGCCGTATGGGTCTTGAAACACCAGTTGCAGCTCTCTGCGGAGGGGCCGCATTTCAGCCTTGCTCAGAATTGCAATATCTCGGCCATCAAAGTTGATCGCACCTTGGCTGGGCAGAAGTTTCATCAGCGCTCTGGCCAGTGTTGATTTGCCTGAACCCGATTCGCCTACAATGCCAATGGTTTGGCCTTGGTGAAGATTGATCCATACACCGTCAACGGCCTTCAATTGAATGACTGGGCTGCCAGACAGGCCACCACCAATATCAAACGCTACTTTCACATTTCGACCTGAAAGAATCGACGGTGCCGAGGCTGGTGCCGGCGCTTTACGGCCTGTGGGTTCGGCTTCGAGCAAAGCTTTGGTGTAAGCGTGCTTGGGTGAAGCAAACAGCGATTTTGTGGCACCCTCTTCCACCACCTCGCCATGACGCATTACATAGGTGCGATTAGCGATGCGTTTTACAATACCGAAATCATGGGTGATGAAAATCATGGCCATGCCCAAGCGCTTTTGTAAATCCA
>JANPGD010000075.1:0-3994 GCA_031423845.1 Hyphomicrobiales bacterium
GACATCGATTGATTGCCGCTGGCCCTGACATTGGTTCCGGAACTCGATAAATCTCAGGGTTGCCCAGCGCAGACCTACTCTCTCGCCACAACAGTGTCATAGAGACCGATATGCGTCAGCCCTTCATGGCTTTCAATGCCAGTGTATTTGAGCGACGCATCTTCGTAGCGGCGGAAGGCGAAAACAGCTTGATTCATCTGTTCGGTGTTGAACACCCTGAGACTCACAAGCAGGTTGAAATCCTTCACCGTCAACCCTGTAACTGTCCTGAACAGGTCAGCTTCGATTTTGGTGATGACATCCTTCAGCGTATTTCCCGGAAGTCGGTCAGATACATAAAGGCGGGAATGCGGGTTGCAAACTTGATCAGCTTTTCCTGAACCACTTTCCGTTTAGATTTGTACTCGCGTTCTTCTTCCGAAAGCTGTTTTTTCTGCTTTGCCGTCAGTTCTTTTTCCTTTGCTTTGTTCTTGAGTTCCTTGACCTTGTCGCTCTTGTTAATGATCATCTCGATGATGTTGTCGCCCAATGCTCGCCAGCCCTCAATGCTTTCCACGGCTTTCATAGCATCGGGATTGTCGAGAATACGACGCAACGTGTCATTGTCTACATTCACCAGCAGGGCGCTTTCCCATTTGCGCGCGAGAAGCGTAGCCGACGTGCCGGTCATGGCGGTATCCAAAATCATGCCTGCATCAATCTGCATCATGTTGGAGCCATCATAGGCTAGCACGGGCAGGAACGAGACAAGGTCCTTCACCGCGTTTTCTGGATTGCGCTCATTGGGCGAAAGGCCAATCCCATATTCCGAAAGCTGTCGCAACGCTCGCGTCGGCGCGAAGTCGAAAACGAAGCAGATGGGCTTCAGGATTTCCTCTTCATTTGGATTATCACCGTTCGGGTTTCTGATGGACCATGGTGACTGCACGCGGAACGCGGCTTGGAAATAAGTTTCCGGTGACTTAAGATTCCGCAGCATCAGGATAGAGGACCATTGCACAATCGTCACGCCAGTGGTGAGCTTGCCGCAAGATAATGTAATGGTCTTGCTATCGAAGCCGCTGCCAATCGCCTTGCGAACGGGCGGCAAGGCTTCAAGTCCTATCCCTGCCGAAGCGCCTGCCGCAACGATGACCGTGTAGTCATGCCAGAATACATTATGCCTTTCGCTTAGCAGATTCGCCATGGCGTGGCAGGCGGCAACATTGGGCAGGAACCAAAAAGAATGCTGTAAATAAGGTAGCAGCCGCACATCCGAATAAGGGAAGGGTGGACGTGTGCCAGTTTTCAAACTCTCCATCGCCTTCGACGCATGTTGCCCGCGAATAATGTCGAGCCATTTCTGCACGTCGCTCGCATGGGTGAACATCGCATCTTCGCTATCACCTTTGGCATCAAAAAACTGATTGAGATCAAATTCGTCAAATTCCCCTGCACTTGCAATTGCTATAAGTTCTTGAGGCATTTGATAAGTCAGAAGGCGCATTTGCGGCAGCGCACCGTATGGGTTGAGCTTTTCGGGGAACTTATTAGAGAAATCATCTTTGGCCCTCTGTTCATCTGTGTAGGTCCAGTTGAAAATTTGCTCCTCGATGAACTCACCCGTCGCCAGCGCCTTGAAGGGTGTTCCAGACAGGTAAAGATAGGCCTTGGTCTGGATCGGCAAGAATTCCGATTCCGCTGGCAAAGGCTCCTGCAAATTTGCAGTTTTTTCCCCAAACAACTTCTTGGCGCGTTCAGTGCTTTCGAGCAACGACTCCGCTCTTCTGATTATTTCTTCTTCACCCTCAAATAGTTCCTTGGCGGAGTCACGCCATGCACCGAAGTGATATTCATCAAACACCACAAGATCCCATTTCACCTTGTGAAGCCATTCGTTCTTAGGTTTTATATTTCCGGCCGTATCGCGCCCTAGTAAGTTTTGAAATGAGCCGAAATAGACCACGGGTCTTTCATTCTTGATTTTCGTTGGATCGCTGCCGGAACTGAGCGAATGATATTGCCAGCCGTCGAAATCCTTGTGGCTTTCAAGGTCGGTTTGCCACGCATCCTCCACAGCGGGCTTGAAGGTGAGAACAAGAACGCACTTTGCTTCAAGTTTTTTTGCAAGCTGATAAGAAGTGAAGGTTTTGCCAAACCGCATTTTGGCATTCCAGAGAAAGCGTGGCACTGCTTTCTTGTCCTCTGCCCAGCGTGAGTGAAAGTAGTCATGCGTCACCTTCACCGCTTCGGCCTGTTCGCTGCGCATGGGGAATGTCTCGTCATGTGAGCCGGTAAAGCGCTGGCCTGTGCGCAGTTCGGTGAGCACGGTTGTCACATCCTTCACCGTGCAACGCATCCATTCCAGTTCGGTGTTTGCAAAGCCTTTGCGCACCAACGCAATGCGTACCTCATGATCGCTGAAAGTGGTGCCATCTTCTCGTTCGGCTAGTTCATCAAGTTCGATTCTGAAGTTTCGGATTGCAGCCGTTTTCAGCTGTTCAGCAATGCGTTGCTTTACAATGCGCGTGGTCTGGCCAACTTTAAGTAAACCTTCATGGGCCTTGTCGTCTATCGTGTAAGCGTAGATGCGCGGTCGGGCTTCGGGCTTAGGCGAGAGGATGTCGTCGATTGAGGGCTTAGTCATCGTCGCCAGCGTCCGTGTCGAACAATTCGGTACTATGTTCTGCCACTTGCGACTCGATGAATGCGACTTCGTTCGAGGTCAGTCCATATCTTTTATAGAGTTTCGCATCTGTCCAGCTTTCGTTTAATGGAAGATCAGGAACAAATGAATAAACATCTCGTGTTGCGTGTTGCGTCACTTTGCGCAATGAAACAAGAAAACGGACAAACCGTGTGCGCAGATATTGAGCGTAATTGGTCGCCTCTTTCTCACTGTTAAAACAACCGGCAACGACATAGGTTTCGGTACAAGCGGTGCCCGGCCCAGCGATGATGGGTTTGCTGAGATACTTAGTCTCTATCGCTGCACTCGTGCCTTGGACCGCGGTCATCAGCACTTTCCACTTGTCAATCCATTTTGAATTTATCTTAATTTCCTGTCGGCCAACGTAGCTGATTTTCTGTGAACCAAATAGTTGTACAGAATCTTTTAGGGTCTTGGAGTCTGGTCTGCCATGAAAGAAAGTTCGAAGACCAAAGGGCTTACCGCCTGAAACACGCTTGTCCAGAGTTGGTTCCTTCTTAGCTCTGACTTTCTCCAATATAGGTATGGCCTCGTTACGCCGAACGAGAATATCATACGCGTCAAGATGGCGCGTGACGGACGGGCCTGTAGGTTCTCCGTCCCAGATTGTCTGTACCGTACATGGTCCCTTGTAGTCACGGCTCCATAGAAAGTAGGAGATACCGCCCCTAATTTTTACACCCGGAAATGCTTCATAAAGTTTGGGATAGTCAACGATGGTCTGTAACCGTTTGTCGGTGAGCATACGCCCACGGTATTTGTCGAGTCCCTTGCCTCCTGTCATCCATCGCGAAGGCGTGACAAAAACAGCAAAGCGTGGATTGAGATCAAACGCCTTTTCTATAAATAATTGATATATCGGTGCTGCGCTTGTTCCATAGCCACCATCATCCAACTGGTAGGGCGGATTGCCAATAATTACGTCGAACTGCATGTCGCCTCCAAACATCTCGGTAATCCGAGTCTTGATATTGTCAGTGTGAATGAACGCATAGGCGTGAGTTTCCATGCTCTCGCCGCGATCAAGTGCTTCCTTGCTTGCTCCGCAGTATTTGCACCTGCCATCGTTCCACTTGTGTTTTGTGCGATCGAACCAGATATTGCCATCGTCACTGTCGAAGCCGTTGGCGATTGAATGTTCGCCTTGCGCGTGTTTCGAACAGTAAAGGCTGCGACGTGCCAGCAGGCTGGTGAGCTGCGTAATGCCGATGCCGAAGACCTGCTTGGTGAGAATGTGATCGACGCGCGTTTGAAGGTTCGGAATTTGGAGTTCGAGACCCTTTGTAAGGCGGCTAGCGATCTCTC
>JANPGD010000076.1:0-3630 GCA_031423845.1 Hyphomicrobiales bacterium
GGCGGGAACGATTTCTAAAGATGGAAAAAGTTTTCGCTTTGTGCGCGCGGATCGTTTTACCGATGCGGATGAGGCTGCGGATATTGCACTTAAAAAAGGGCAACTGATCGTTGACGAGCAAGGCGACCGGATGTTTAACCCATGATACGCCGCCGCAAATTGATGCTGCGCCTGTGGCGCAATGCGCTGTGGGCGCTTGCCATTATCGCGGGAGCTTTGATCGTTGGTATGATTGGTTATCATAGCTTTGGCACAAACATGGATTGGGTAACGGCCTTCGCCAATGCCTCAATGATCCTCTCCGGCATGGGGCCATTGCAACAATTGGAAAGCAGTGGCGGAAAATTGTTCGAAGGATTTTATGCACTGGTTTCAGGCTTGTTATTTTTTGCCGTGGCTGGTTTTGCCTTAGCGCCAGCGTTGCATCACATCTTGCGCACGTTTCATCTTGAAGATGAAGACGCGAAAAAGCTGCACTGAGTTACTTTGCACCAATCACATAGTTAAAGCTCACGCTAATACGTAAGCCATCGGCTTTGTTCAGCGGCACTTCGTGGCGCAACCAACTTTCCCACATTAAAACGGTGCCTGCTTCCGGCGTCTCGCTGATGTGGGATTTCATTTCGCGTGGTGCGGTGGCCAAGCGTTGCGGGGCGGCCATCATCATAGCATGGCGCGGGTCTTCATAAACGATAGGGCCAGCACCTTGCGGCACCGCCACATAATAAGTACCGCTGATCACGGAATTTGTGTGGATGTGGGATGTGTGGCTGCCGCCTTCAGGCATCACGTTCACCCAGATGGAATCGCAAATGGGTTTGCCGCCGCGAATGTCCCAGTGCAGCTCTTTAGCGAATGCGGCTGCATGTTTGTCGAGTTCTTTCACCAAGGTTTTGAACGCGGGGATCATCGCGACAAGATCGAAATTTGAAGAGAATGAAGTGTAGCCGGGATAGCCGTGTTTTTCGCACCAGCGCTGTCCAGCCACATCATCCTCGCTCAGGGTGATTGCGGCATCTTCCAAATCTTGGTTCAAGCGCTGTGGCTTGGCTAAATCAGCGCGGTAGAGGAGGGTGGGGAACAGGCTTTGAATGTTGCTCATGCACATGGCCATATCGCGTCTTCACAGACAAGCGCAAGGGCCGTATGAAGGGCAAAGTTTTGGTGAGAGAGTTCCATGTCCCTGCCCAGTCATTTGCTTGAAGGTTATGCCCGGTTTCGCTCTGGCCGCTATGCGCAAGAGTCTGCTCGATATTTACAACTTGGTGAAGGTGCGCAGAAACCGAAGTTGATGATTGTTGCCTGCTGCGATTCTCGTGCTGCGCCAGAGACAATTTTTGATGCGGGGCCGGGCGAAATTTTTGTGGCACGCAATGTGGCCAACTTGGTGCCGTCCTACGCACCAGATGGCAAACACCATTCGACCAGTGCAGCGATTGAATTTGCGGTTCTATCGTTGGGTGTGCGTGACATTATCGTGATGGGCCATGGGCGCTGCGGTGGTGTGAGCGCTGTGGTGCATGGCAGTGGACCATTATCCAAGGGTGATTTCATCGGCAAGTGGATGAGCGATGTCGAGGATTTGGTGGCCACAGTGCGCGAAGACCATGAGGATGAAAAAACGCTAGCCAAAGCCGTTGAACATGCCTCAGTTGAAAATTCACTGGCAAACTTACGCACATTTCCATGGTTGCGCATGAAAGAAAACAAGGGTGAGCTTGGCATTCATGGCGCGTGGTTTGATATTAGTTTGGGCGAGCTTCATATTTACGACGAAGCTGCCCATGCTTGGAATGCGGTTACTTAACTTCCCACGAGATATTAACGTCAACGCTGATCACTTGCTCACCTTGCGCTATTGGCACGGGTGATGAATCTGCGGCCATCATTTTAGACTGCATAGGCATTGGCGGCTGATAATTGCCACCGCCCTCGCTGAGTGAAATCACATTTCCTAATGAGACGGATGTTGCCGCGACATAGAGTTCTGCTTTGCGCTTGGCATCTTTCACGGCTTCCTTGCGGGCTTCATCCATTGCCACTTGTGGATTGGCGACTGAGAACGAAATGCCGTTGATTTGGTTGGAGCCAGATGTCACGGCCTTGTCTAAAAGATCGCCAATTCCATCCAGTTTATGCACGATCACAGCCACATTGTTGGACACGTCATAGCCTGCAAGCTTCGGCGGTTGGCCATTGTTCTGACCATAATCATAACGCGGGTTCACGCTGAAGTTTGAAGTCTGAATGTCTTTGGCTTCGATGTTTGCAGCTTTTAGAGCGCCCATTAAATCAGTCATGGTTTTGGTGTTTGCAGCCAAAGCTTCTTGCGCTGTTACCGCCGATGAAATCACGCCCATGGTAACGATAGCGAGATCAGGCGCCACATGCACCTCGCCGTGGCCGGTTAGGGAAATAGTGCGGATCAATTTATTGTCCTCGGCAAAAGCGGGGTTGATGATGGCGATTGAAGCAAGGAGCGCAGCGGTGCAAAGCGATTTAAACATGGAATCTCCGTTTGAATTAACGCCGCCCATTCTACTTCAAATTGCGGCGGCGTTATGTCTAGCGGAAGGGTGGCTCGTCAAAGCTGCGGAGTTTTCGCGAATGCAAACCAGCACGAATGGCGCGCAGGCGTTCGACGGCAGCAAGACCAATGAGCAGATGCTCACCTACGGCGCGATCATAAAACGCGTTGGCGGCACCGGGCAGTTTGATTTCACCATGCAGTGGTTTGTCGGACACGCAGAGTAATGTTCCGTAGGGCACGCGGAAGCGATAACCTTGTGCTGCGAGAGTGCCGGATTCCATATCGATGGCAATGGCGCGGGAAAGGTTTATGCGTTTTCTCTCTTGGGTCCAGCGCAGTTCCCAATTGCGATCATCATTGGTCACCACCGTGCCGGTGCGCAAACGAGACTTCAATGCATCGCCTGTTTCACCCGTCACATCAGCAGCGGCCTGCTGAAGGGCGACTTGTACTTCGGCCAATGCTGGTATTGGAATTTCAGGTGGCAACACTGAATCTAAAATATGGTCCTGCCGCAAATAAGCATGGGCCAAAACATAATCGCCAATGCGTTGTGATTGGCGAAGCCCACCACAATGGCCCACCATGAGCCAACAATTCGGGCGCAGCACGGCGAGATGATCGGTCATGTTTTTTGCGTTCGATGGGCCAACACCAATGTTGACCAAGGTGATGCCGCCTTCACCATCATTGCGCGACAAATGATAGGCTGGCATTTGAAATTTATGCCACTGGCTGGCACTCATCACCGTTTGGATGGCATCCTTTTCCATATGGCGCTTGATGGTGCCACCGCCCGGCAGGTGCAGGGCCTCATAAGGACCATCTAAGGCCAGTTGCTCAATGGACCAACCGATGAACTGATCAACATAACGATGATAGTTGGTGAGCAATATCCATGGCTGCACATGGCTCCAATGGGTGCCCGTATAGTGTTGCAGGCGCTTCAAGGAATAGTCAACGCGCACGGCATCAAACATGGCGAGGGGGAGAGGGTGATCGCTTTTTTGCTCCCATTGGCCATCAGCGATTTCATCTCCCACCAATGCAAGGTCAGGAATTGGAAAATGCAATGCGAGTTCAGCTGCGGTGATGTTGCC
>JANPGD010000077.1:0-3587 GCA_031423845.1 Hyphomicrobiales bacterium
CGTCTTTCGACGGGATGACAGAGTATGAGGGAAAGGCCCTGCTCAAGAAATTTGGACTGCAAATTCCAGATGGCAAAATTTGCGATATTTCGGAGGCAGCAATTGTGGCCAACCAACTGGGCTATCCCGTAGCCTTAAAAATCTCTTCCGCCACCATCCTGCACAAAACCGAAGCAGGCGGAGTTGCCCTCAATCTGCGCAACGCAGAAGACGTCGAAGCCGAAGCCACCCGCGTGGCAAAACTCGGCAATGAGTTGCTCATCGAAAAAATGGTGCAAGGGGCTGTGGCTGAACTCATCATCGGCCTCACCCGTGATCCTCAATTTGGTCTTGCGTTGGTGATCGGTGCCGGTGGCATATTCACAGAATTTTTGAAAGACTCGGTCACCCTCCTCCTGCCCACCAACCAAGATGAAATCACCCGTGCACTGAAAACTTTGCGCATTTGGAAACTCATCGAAGGCTTCCGTGGAAAATCCGGTGATCAAAAAGCGACCATCGCGGCCATCGAATCCGTCTGTGCGTTCGCCGCCGCCTATAAAGACCATATCGAAGAACTCGACATCAACCCGCTATTTGTTTTGCCCCAAGGCGCGATCGCCGCCGATGCGCTCATAAAAATGAGGAAGCCATGACAACTCCCATCCACACCACGCGCCGTGGTGCCGTTCTTGAAGTCACCATTGATCGCCCCAAAGCCAATGCTATCGACGCCGCAACCTCGCGCATCATGGGTGACATTTTCGCAAGCTTCCGCGATGATCCTGAATTGCGCGTAGCCATTCTCACCTCCACGGGCGATAAATTCTTCTGTCCCGGCTGGGATTTGAAAGCCGCAGCGGCGGGCGAAGCGCCCGACTCGGATTATGGTGTGGGCGGCTTTGGCGGATTGCAGGAATTGCCGGGCCTCAACAAGCCTGTGATCTGCGCAGTCAACGGCCTCGCCTTTGGTGGCGGCTTTGAAATTATGATTTCATGCGATATCATCATCGCTGTGGAACACGCAACCTTCGCCCTGCCCGAAATCAATTCCGGCACAGTAGCCGATGCTGCCACCATAAAGCTGCCGCGCCGTATTCCTTATCATGTCGCAATGGAACTGCTGTTCACAGGCCGCCGCATTGATACAACTGAAGCAAAGCATTGGGGCCTCATTAATGAAGTTGTGAAGCCTGAAAACTTGATGGCACGGGCGCGTGAATTGGCGGAGCAATTAGCAGGGGGGCCACCGCTGGTCTTTGCTGCCATTAAGGAGATTGATCGCGAAACCAGCCACCTACCCGTTCATGTCGCTTTCGATATGGTCACAAAACGGAAACTGGCCACAGTGGATAAGCTCTATTCCAGCGAAGACCAATTGGAAGGCGCTAAAGCATTTGCAGAAAAGCGCAAACCTGTTTGGAAAGGCAAATAAAAAAACCTCGTCCGCAATACGCACGGACGAGGCAGTTTATCGCTTTTGGGGGCGACGAAAAAATATTAGATCATCCAACCACGCGACGTGTTGCGAATGGCTTGATTGTCGGAATAAAGTGTTGCGGCGGCCGCTTCCACTTTGGTGGCGTGAGCAAATACACTGCGCAAGCGCTCAAAGCTTGGAATAGACAAGCTGCGGGTTTCGATGTGAGAAAGAGCAAGGTTGATTGCGCGGGACATAATTCTTAATTTCCATTAACTTTTGTTGGTGATCAGAATATAGTTCATTGCTTTTACAATGAAAAACGACTAATTTTCACACGATCATCAAGTTTAATTTGAAGATAGGCATATTTCAGCCATGATTGAGCACTTCCCCGGCCTGCGTTCGCTGCGCGCCTTTGATGCGGCAGCCAAGCACTTGAGTTTCACTAAAGCGGCCGAGGCTATGGGCGTCACCCCGGCGGCCATCAGCCACCAGATAAAAGAATTGGAAGACCAACTGCGCATTACACTTTTCGTGCGCACCAGCCGCTCCATGCGCTTGACGCGCGAGGGCGAAATTCTGCACACCGCTGCTCACGAGTCGATTGAAGTGCTCACGCGGGCTTTGCACCGCATCAAGCGTTTGGAAAACCGCAACCAAATCCGCGTCACCTCCACGCCTTCGGTGGCCGCCAAATGGCTAGTGCCGCGTTTAGATGGTTTTCTCGCTGCTGTGCCCGGTGCCGACGTGCGCATTGATGTTTCCAGCGCACTGGTGGATTTTGACCGCGACGACGTTGATGTAGCCATCCGCTTTGGCGCTGGGAAATATGAGGGGCTGCGTTCAGATTTGTTATTCCGCGATACCTTGTCGCCCGTGTGCCACCCTTCGCTGATCACTAAAGAAAAGCCATTGCGAACGCCGCGTGACCTGCTGCGCCATACATTAATTCATTTAGATTGGGACGCAGGCTCCCTCTGGCCCAACTGGCGCATGTGGATGCAAGCCGCTGGCATTATGGATTTTGACGACAAGCGTGGGTTACACTTCAGCCAAACCTCGCTCGGCATTCAGGCCGCATTGGATGGTCAAGGTGTGGCTCTCGGCGATTCTAATTTGGTAGCCGATGATTTAGCGGCGGGTCGCTTGGTCAAACCCTTTGAACTCTCGTTAAAAGCGCCGAGTGCTTTTTCTTATCATCTCATTACAAGGCTCGACACCAAGGATGCTCCAATTGTTAATGCATTTCGTGATTGGTGCTTGGCCGAAGCGCAACATGGCCGCGATTTGGCCGCAGTCAATAACTAACGAGCTGAAATGATTAATCGACGAAACTTCTTGACGTGGCTTGGCAGCCTAACACTCGGTGGCCTCAGCACATTCACCTATGCCAGCGTGATTGAACCTGGCTTTCGCCTGCGCACTGTTACTTATAAATTCACACCACCGCGCTGGACACCGGGACTAAAGCTCCGCGCTGTACTATTGGCCGATCCACATTTGGTGGAACCCCACATGCCGCTGAGCCGCTGGCAAAACATCCTCAAAGCCGCAAACGCATTAGAGCCGGATTTGCACTTGCTGCTCGGTGACTATGTTACCGCCCATCCGTTTCGCACCGCAAAAGTTCCGGTGGCGCAATGTGCTAACGCTGCGAGAGAGTTAAGATCAACGCTTGGTACATTCGCCATTTGTGGCAACCATGATTGGTGGGATGATCTCACCGCGCAAAAACTGGGGCACGGCCCAACGATTGCACAAAAAGCATTTGAGGATGCGGGCATTCCAGTTTTGGAAAATAAGGCAGTACAACTGCATAAAGATGGCTTGCCGTTTTGGCTTTCAGGTACGGCATCAATGGTTGCCATTAAAAAAGGAAACTTTAGCAGCTTTGAAAGCCGCGCTGATTTGCCCGGCACTCTCGTGCAAATCACTGATGATGCGCCGATCATTCACATGGCCCATGAGCCAGACTTCTTTACCGAGATTCCGAACCGGATTTCGCTCACCCTCAGTGGTCACACCCATGGCGGTCAAGTGCGTTTATTCGGCAAAGCGCTAATCACGCCATCAGCCTATGGCAATCGCTTTGCTTATGGGCACATTGTTGAAGACGGTAGACATTTAGTTGTATCGGGCGGTTTAGGCTGCAGCATCATGCCCATCCGTTTCGGCAGCCCGCCGG
>JANPGD010000078.1:0-107017 GCA_031423845.1 Hyphomicrobiales bacterium
TCAATCCAACGCGCCCATTTATGATCGCAATTGCGAAATTTTGGGTGGCATTGCCCCTGAACATTATGTCTATGAGTTATTCTTGGATGATAAGGGCCAGAAGATTTCAAAGTCCAAAGGCAATGGCCTCACCATTGATGAGTGGCTGACATACGCTGATCCAGATTCACTCGCCCTCTATATGTATAATCGCCCGCGCGAAGCCAAGAAGCTGCATTTTGATGTGATCCCGCGTGCCGTTGATGAATATGCGCAGCATTTAGCTGGCTATCAAAAGCAGACTGAGCCCAAAGATCAGTTGATGAACCCCACGTGGCATATCCATCAAGGTCATCCGCCCGTGCCCGAAACTGGGGGTGTGACATTTGCGTTGCTGCTCAATTTGGTTTCGGTGGCTAACACCGAAGACAAATCCGTGCTCTGGGCTTTCCTCAAACGCTATATGCCCGATATGGCACCTGACACACACCCGCGTCTCGACAATATGGTGGGCTATGCCATTCGCTATTATTTGGATTTCGTGAAACCAAACAAGGTCTATCGTCCGTGTACGGAGGATGAGGCGGTTGCGCTGCGCGATCTCAATGCTGCGCTCGCTGAGTTGCCGGAAGGCTCAACACCGGAAGCAATCCAGCAAAAGGTTTACGACATTGGCCGACGCGAGCCCTACACGGTCACGCAAAAGGATGGCACCATTGGCGTTGGGCAAACGTGGTTCAACATGCTGTATCAGGTGCTTCTGGGCGAAGAACGTGGACCAAGGTTTGGTTCATTCGCAGCACTTTATGGTTTGGCCAATACGCGCGGATTGATCGACAAGGCGCTGAAGGGTGAGCTGGGGAAAGCCTGATTATTGGCTTGCCCAAATAATTCGTGCCATCCAATCCACCTCTTTCATATCCAGCACTTTGGTTTCGTGCTCGGGGTTGAAAGACGCAAGTTCCAAAGTTCTGGCGGTTTGACGTTGCATGATTTTGGCCATGACTTGACCGTCGGCCGTGCGAACCACCACACGGTCACCTTTGCGGACTGTCGCTGCAGGCGAGACAACAATGGTATCGCCCTCGCGGTAAACCGGAGCCATTGAATCTCCGGTGATCTCTAAGCCGTAAGCTGCAGCATCGGTGACGCCGGGCACATCAATTTCTTCCCAGCCATTGCCGGCCGGGAAACCTGAATCATCAAAAAAGCCGCCTTTGCCCGCCTTGGCAAAACCCAACATAGGGATTTGTTTGAGGCGTGGAGGCTGGCCTTTACGGCCTGCTAACAAATCCATAAATTCTTCCACAGGCGCACCGGCCGCGTTCAACACACGCGAGATTGATTCCATAGTGGGCCAACGCGGGCGGCCATCAGGGCCATTACGTTTTGAAGGGTTGAATGACGTGGGATCAAGGCCCGACTTTTTGGCGAGACCTGAAGCAGAATATCCATAGCGATCGGCAATCGTATCAATCGCCGCCCAAACTTGTTTGTGGCTGAACATGTGCATCTCCTAGCCCAGAGCATTTACCTGAATTAGGAAGTTATACCTTTCGTGGAAGTGGTTGTCCAGCGCTATTTTGCCGCCTATGGTGCCGAAAATTTGGAGTGCGCCGTGAGCGACCTATATAAAATTACCACTATCAACGAATGGAGCGCCGCTGTGGCCAAGGGCACGTTCAAAGGTTCGGCTTTGGATTTGAAAGATGGTTTCATTCATCTTTCTACGGCAGATCAAGCCCGCGAGACGGCACGGTTGCATTTTGCTGGTCAAACCGATTTGCTTCTCATCGCTATTCCGGAAAGCTCAGTGTCAGAACATTTAAAATGGGAGACTTCGCGCGGAGGAAAATTGTTTCCGCATGTTTATGCGGCACTCGATCCCGATTCTGCTCTCTGGGTGAAGCCGTTGATTTGGGACGGCACAACACACATTTTTCCGAGAGAGTTTTCGGCATGAGTTTTTCTCGTTTAAGTTTTGCTCTGGCAAAGCCAATTTTACACAAGCTTGATGCAGAACAGGCTCATCGGCTAACGATTGCCGGATTGAAAACTGGAATAGCAGGACGGGTTTCAGCACCGCATTATCCGCGATTGAGTACCAAGCTTTTTGGCCTTGATTTTCCAAATCCTGTTGGCCTTGCTCCTGGCTTTGATAAAAATGCTGAAGTGACTGATGCCATGTTGGCGCAAGGCTTTGGCTTTGTTGAAATCGGCACAGTTACGCCGCAACCGCAAAGCGGCAATGCTCGCCCTAGGCTGTTTCGCTTGAGCGAAGACGGGGCCGTGATCAACCGCATGGGATTTAACAATGATGGCCACGCCGTTGTATTAAAGCGTTTGGAAGCAAGGCGCGGCAAGGGCGGCATTGTGGGTGTTAATATTGGTGCCAACAAAGATTCAGAAGATCGCATTGCTGATTATGTTTTAGGATTGCAAAAATTTTCAGGCGTGGCGAGCTACATAACCATCAACATTTCATCGCCCAACACTCCGGGTTTGCGCAACTTGCAAGTGCGAGATGATTTGCAGCGATTGTTGGACCAACTCAATGGCAAGCGACCGGCTCATCTGCCCATGCTATTAAAAATTGCGCCTGATCTTTCTTTGGACGAATTGCAAGATGTCGCTGACTGTTGCGCTGGCGGTGCAGTGAGTGGCGTGATTATTTCTAACACCACAATTGGGCGCGACAACCTCAAATCATCACACGCAAAAGAAACCGGTGGACTTTCTGGCAAACCCTTGTTTGAACTTTCAACGCAGCAGCTGGCGCAATTTTATAAAATGACCAGCGGACACATTCCGCTTGTTGGCGCTGGTGGTGTCAGTGATGCCGAAACAGCGTGGGCCAAAATTCAAGCGGGAGCGTCACTCATCCAATTATACTCTGCGCTGGTCTATGAAGGACCCGCACTGGTTTCAGATATTTGTGCTGGCCTCAGTGAAAAACTACTGGCCCATAGCTATCAGAATTTGCACGATGCAGTTGGTGCTCAAAACACAAAGCCCGGAAAATAGCGCGAGAATATTTTTGCTGACGCGCCATTGGTTTGCAGGCGATCAAGGGCATAGTCGAAGCTTTCCCGCAGAACATCCTGATCGCGGCGCACGAGAAATGAAAGCCCGCTGGAAAAAGTGGCGCGATCAATAAAACCAGCGCCCAGCACATCGCAACAACCGCGTGATACGCTTCCCTTCAACCAAAATTGTGCATGAAGTGAATCCGCGAAAGCAGCATCTAACCCGCCCGTGCGCAAGCTCTCAAATAGGCTTGCTTCGGTCTCAAAAGGTGTGAGAGCCGCACGATCAAAATGAATTTCGAGGAACGCTTGATGGGTGGTATCTTTGACAAACCCTATGCGCCTGCCTGCCAGCGAGCGCACATCTGGGGTGTCAAATGGCATTCCTTTCCTTGCAATGAACTGCCCCAACGAAAAAAAATAGGGCCGGGTTATCGTCGTTTTTTCCATCACGGCCTTGGTTATGCGCAAGCCTGAAATGATGGCGTCGCCTTCACTATTCCTCAGTGCGGGCAGAAGTTCGTTAAATGGTTTTGCCACAATCACACATTTCATGCGAATTTCTGCACAAGCAAGAAGTGCCAATTCAATGGAAGCGCCAGTCATTTCGCCACTACTGTTCTTGAAACTAAATGGCGCAAAGTCTTCGTCCGTTAGAAGTTTAATTTCGCCAATTGGCAGTTGGGTTGGAGCCGCTGCTCCAGAATCAACATGCCTAAATTGTGGAAAATCGTCATTTGCGAAAGCGCTGTTTACAAATGCAACTAAAGCGAGAATTTTGAAACAGAAATACATTCTCCAAAGGGTTGTCATTGTTACAATATTTCGCCTTAGTTTGATCAGGGCTGAGTGTGGGGTACATCACATTCAAGGGGGTTGAGTTGAGTTATATATCACATCAACAGCAGGCCGACAGTGGAAATGATGGCGCTCCGCAATCAGAGCACTTGCCATTTCTTCCGCGCTCCTTGCTGCCCACACTTTTTGAAAGATTGTCAAAACAAGATCGCGAATTGGTTTTGCGCGAAAAGATCTTACCGGTCGCCTACCTCCCCAATCTCACTCTCTACGGTGCGGTTGGCTCGACCGCTCAAAAAAGAGCAGAAGCGCATGGACTTAAAGTTGTAGCGCAAATCGACGAACAAGATTTTCGCATGGCGATCCACAGCCACTTGGCGCCCCAGCTCCTAAAAAAGGCAACGTTTGGGCTGAAAAGTTCAAAAGCTGCGTTCTCTGCTCATCAGCGAATGACGACGCAACAAGTGGCGTGGGCCTTGTTTGTTTCTGTTTTGCTGATTGGCATAGCACTCTATCTGCCCGCCGGATATTTTTACATGACGATCAGTTTTTTCTTTGGGCTGTTTTTCTTGTCGGTGATTGCTCTGCGCCTGTTCAGCGTTGTTGGATCGAGCAAAAAAAGGCCAGATACTCCACACTTCATCAGCGATTCAGAACTGCCCACCTATACAGTGTTGGTGCCCGTGTTCCGTGAGACGGCAGTGCTTTCACAATTGTTGAAAGCTTTGACTAAATTGAATTACCCAAAAGCAAAACTTGATATTAAAATTATTGTTGAGGAAAGTGATCTCGCAATGCACCGCGCCTTGTCTCGGTTTTCGCTTCCCGCATATTTTGATGTCATCGTTGTTCCTGCTGGAAAGCCACAGACCAAACCACGGGCATTGAATTATGCCTTACAATTTGCGCGTGGCGACTTGTTGACGATTTATGATGCCGAGGACATTCCAGAACCTATGCAACTTCGCAAAGCGGCCAACGCCTTCGCGGTCCAACCAAAATCACTGGCATGTCTGCAAGCAGAATTGACGTTTTATAACCCCAATGAAAACTGGCTTACGCGTCAATTCACGGTCGAATATGGAACTTTATTTAAGCTGATCCTACCAAGTTTAGCCGAGGCCGGTTTGCCACTGCTTTTGGGTGGAACATCAAATCATTTCCGCACTTCTGTGCTTCGACACGTGGGCGCTTGGGACCCTTATAATGTTACTGAAGATGCCGACTTAGCCCTTCGACTGGTTAGGAGTGGTTTTGATATTTCTGTACTCGACAGTACCACCTATGAAGAAGCCAATACCGAGCTCGGAAACTGGCTGCAACAAAGATCAAGGTGGCTGAAAGGATTTTTGCAAACTTGGCTGATGCATATGCGCAATCCGGTCGCACTCATCAATGCAATCGGTCTGGGTGGATTTTGGGTGGTGCAAGCGACAACCTTTGGAATTTTCTTCTCGGCAATTTTCCACCCCCTATTCTTGGCTCATGCACTCTACCTCATTATTGAAGGGACCATGTTCCAACAACAGGCGTCGACATTCCAAGTCTTCCTAGGTGGTATAGACCTTGCTGTGTTGGTGGCAGGCTATGGTGTTTCAATTTATGTTGGATGGCGCGCGCTGCAAAAACTGCATATCCACGACTGGTGGCTGACACTTGTAACTATGCCGCTGTATTGGCTCTTGATGAGCGTTGCTGGATGGATGGCCTTATGGCAATTCGCTACGGCGCCGTTTCATTGGAATAAAACGAGGCACGGGCTTTCTGTCTTTCAGAAAGCCCGCTTTACGAAGTGACGAGGTTATTATTTCGCGCCAGTAACCGTGATAATTGATGGGCCCAAAATAACCACAAAGATTACCGGCAAGAAGAACAAGATCATCGGAACTGTTAGCTTTGGTGGTAAGGCCGCAGCCTTTCTTTCGGCTTCAGACATGCGTTCATTGCGGTTTTCTTGGGCCAGAACACGCAAAGCAGAACCAAGCGGTGTGCCATATTTTTCTGATTGTATGAGACTGGTTACAACTGACTTCACAGTTTCCAATCCTGTCCGCTTGCTCAAATTATCCAGAGCCTTTTTACGATCTTGCAAAAAAGAAAGCTCAGCTACGGTCAAAGTCATTTCTTCGGCCAAGGGCACTGATTGACTGCCAATTTCTTTTGCGACGCGCTGCATCGCAGGTTCCAGCGCCATGCCGGATTCAACGCAGATCAACAAAAGATCGAGTGCATCAGACCAAGCTTTTTTGATTGATGCTTGCCGTTTGGTCGTCATGTTTGAGAGCACCACATTTGGAATGTAGAACCCGGCAACCAGTCCTAAAATGGCGGAAACAATGCGCATATTAGGAGCAACTTTTTCAGCATACACGGTTGAGGTGTACACAAAAATCAGCACAGCAAGAATGATTGGAATAATCATTCTAAGTGCAAGGAACGTTATCAAATTATTTTCTGTCCGGAAGCCAGCGCGGCGCAGTTTTTCTCTTGATGACTCGGCTTCAAACAACTTACGCAGATTCAATAATTCAACGAGCTGGGTGTAAATACCACCCTTAGCCTTGTCGCGCAGCTTCACGGGACCAGCATTAAACTGGGCTCTTTGTTGCTGTTTTAACTTATCGCGTTCATCGGTGACAAGCTTCATCCGACTCTTCAACTTATCGCCATCAAAGAAAGGTGATGCAATGGCAACCACCGTTCCAAAGGCCGCAAGACTGGCCAGAATGGTGATGATCATCTCAACTTTTAGAATACTGGTAATAAATTCCATGACTTGAACCTGTTGCGCCGATTACATTTGAAAATTGATCATCTGGCGCATCACCAGAACACCAATTGTCATCCAAATTCCCGAACCAATGAGAAGCATGTTGCCCATGCTTGTGTGAAAAAGTGCGTTCAAATAAGTGGGATTAATCACCGTCAATGCGCCAACCAAAAGAAATGGCAAGGAGCCAATAATACCGGCCGAGGATTTCGCTTCCTGGCTCACTGCGCGTACTTTTGCTTTCATCTTCTTACGATCACGCAAAACCCGTGAAAGGTTGCTCAACGCTTCCGAAAGATTACCGCCCGTCTTAGATTGAATGGTCATCACAATGGATAAGAAGTTCACTTCTGACAGTGGCATGCGCTCAACCATCCGCTCCATGCCTTGATCGACTGAAATGCCCAAACGCTGACCTTCAACAATTTCTGTAAATTCAGGGCCAACTGGATCACCGGTTTCAGAAGCGATAATCTTCATGGCTTCGTTAAGAGGCAACCCCGAACGTAAGCCACGCACCATTACGTCGATCGCATCAGCGAAATCGTTCAAGAACTTATTTTGACGGCGTTTGCGCAAGGTGCGCAAAACATATTTTGGAAATCCGAGTAGACCAACGAATCCCGCTGCCGCAACGCCCAACAGGGGTGCTCCAATCATAAATGCGCCGATTGTAAAAGCGATTCCTGACACAAGTGAGGCCACATAATAAGAGCGCGGGGAAGCCTCAAGGCCAGCCTGTTGCATTTTTGTTGAGAGCGTTATCTTCTTCTTTTTAGATTTTTCTTTGTCGGCAACTTGGTTCAAGGATTCTTGAATCTGCCGACGGCGGACATCTTTGCTGTCCTCGGCAAAACGCGCGCGAAATGAATTGCCTGAGGAATCTGCTTTTTTACCCGCGCTAATTGCTTTTAGACGGCCGCCCGAAGCATCTTTCGAAAACATCGGAAACAAAACAGCTATTGCCAGACCACCTACGGCCAATGCCACCATTGCAATGAACGCGAGGTCTGTAAGGTCCTGTCCAAAAAACATTTTGTGTTCCTCTTAATTCTTAGTCTTTTGCGTCGCGCAATTCAGCTTTTTCGAGTGCTTCAGCCAGTCTGTGCTCTTCATTGTAATAGCGCGCGCGATCCCAGAAATGGGGGCGGGCAATGCCTGTAGAGCGATGCTTGCCTATAATTTTTCCGGCTGCATCTTCACCAACGATGTCATAGATGAACAAGTCTTGAGTGATGATGACATCACCTTCCATGCCAACAACTTCAGTGATGTGTGTAATTTTGCGCGAGCCGTCGCGAAGACGAGAAGCCTGCACAATCACGTCAATCGATCCAACAATCATTTCTTTAATCGTCTTGGACGGCAGTGAGAAGCCGCCCATGGTGATCATCGATTCCAAACGTGAAATCGCTTCGCGTGGCGAGTTGGCGTGGAGTGTACCCATCGAACCATCGTGACCTGTATTCATGGCTTGAAGCAAATCGAATGCTTCAGGCCCACGGACTTCGCCGACGATGATGCGTTCTGGACGCATACGCAAACAGTTCTTCACAAGCTCGCGCATAGTGATCGCACCCTCGCCTTCCAAATTAGGAGGGCGCGTTTCAAGACGCACAACGTGTGGCTGCTGCAATTGAAGTTCGGCTGCGTCTTCGCAGGTGATCACGCGCTCATCGAGATCAACATAACCAGTGAGGCAGTTGAGCAATGTGGTTTTTCCTGAACCTGTACCGCCAGAGATCAAAACGTTACAACGCACGCGACCAATAATTTCGAGGATCGTTGCCCCTTCTGGCGTGATGGATTTGTACTTCACCAAGTCAGGAAGGCGCAGTCGGTCTTTCTTAAATTTACGAATGGTGAGTGCTGCGCCATCAATTGAAAGCGGTGGCACAATCACGTTCACGCGTGAACCATCTGGCAAACGAGCGTCGCATATTGGACTTGCTTCATCAACACGGCGACCCACTTGGCTCACAATGCGCTGACAGATATTCAGAAGTTGTGAGTTGTCGCGGAAGCGCACCCCAGTTTTATGCATTTTGCCATCGACTTCGATGAACACATTGTTTGCACCATTGACCATAATATCGGCAATGTCGTCGCGCGCCAGCAAAGGCTCCAACGGGCCGTAGCCAAGCACGTCGTTGCAAATATCTTCGAGCAATTCTTCCTGTTCGGCAATCGACATCACCACATCTTTGAGTGCGATGATTTCATTTACAATGTCACGAATTTCATCGCGCGCTGCATCACGGTCAAGCTGACCCAGCTGGGTCAAGTCGATAGCATCGATCAAAGCGTTGAAGATCGTGCTTTTGATATCGTAGTAAGAATCGGATTTATGTTTTGCTTCGGGTTCAGCTGTCTTCACTGGGGCAGGTGCCGCAACTTTGGGCGCAGCTGCCCCGGTGCCAAAGCCAGACCCCCCAATTTTTAAATCGGGGACACTTGCACCTGCTGCTGCAGCTGGATGCGATGCCGCAGGAGATGGAGGCACACTGACTGTTGGTGTGCTACCGGAGTCGGTTCTTTTGCCGAACATTCTTGTTGTCCCTTATTTCTTTTTCATCATAGGAAGTCTTTGCAGCATCCCTGGCAGAGTAAATCGTGACGTTTTGGCCGGCTTCTGTGTGCCAGCAATCATTTCAGCCAGGCCGAACATAATTTCGGCAGACTTTGATTTAGGAGCGACCTCAAAAACCATTTGTCCATTGCCTTGAGCCAAACCAAAACTTTGCGGGTCATGCGGAATAATCACTGACGTTTCGAGTCCCAGAGCTTTGGCAAATTCCGCTGGTGGAATTTCTGGACGCTTTGGAATGCCCACTTGATTCAAAATAAGTTTTGGTTGACGGTCATGCGGCCTGCCCGCCTTTAACATATCCACAAGATTTTTTGCGTTTCTCAAGCTCGGCAACTCAGGTGTTGCAGTGATGATAATCTCATCGGCATTCAGCAATGTGTGCTTTACCCAAGGAGCCCATAGATTTGGAACGTCCAACACAATCATCGGTGCGCTTTGGCGAACAACATTGAGAACCGTCTCAACAGACAATGCCTCAATGGTGAATTCCTTTTCGATGCCACTGGGACCATTGAGCAGGCTGAGCTTATTACCAAGTTTAGTCATCAACCTTTCGATTAAGGTTCCATCAACGCGCTCAGGTTGAGCCAATGCTTCGAATATACCGCCGCCGCCATCTTGGTTGAAGTTCAATGATGCCGTACCAAATGACAAGTCGAGGTCGGTGATCACCGTTTCCATGGCCAATCGTTGCGATATCGCCCAACCAATATTGTGAGCGATCGTTGATGAGCCAACACCGCCTTTAGACCCTACGAACGCTACAATGCGCCCGAGCGGAGCTGATTTTGGATCACTAAATAGCCCTGCTATGGTTTCAATCAACTGCGGTGCGGAAATGGGTGCAACGAGATATTCGCTCACGCCATTCTTAATAAGCTCACGATAAAGAATAACATCATTGATGTGACCAATGACCACCACTTTTGTGTTGGGCTGGCAAACATCCGCGAGTTGACCAAGCTCTGCCATAATTTTACTACGGTCGCCGTGAGATTCAACTACAATTACATTTGGGGTCGGTTCTGTTTGATAGACCTGCGCTGCGGCAGCCACACCGCCCAGTTGAATGGTGACATGAGCCCGTGACATGCGCCGATCGATACTTGCTGACTGGGCTGTTTCGCCCGTTTGCTGGTTGTCACAAAAAATGCCGATGTTTATGCGGGGAACAAGAGCCACTGGATAATGTTCAGTTGGCGTTGCTAGTGTTGGCTCTAGTGCTGCGGTATTCATTCGTTTTGTCCTGTTTTGACCAAGGCGGTCTGCAGATTTTATAGAAATGCGAAGTTAGAAATTGAAGAACGAAAAGCCACTTTTGGAGGTGTCTTTCTCTAGCCCCTTGATGGCGTTGACTCGTGTATTGGCGCGGATCGCGTCTGATGATTCAGGCACAATCCATGATTCCGGATCTGCTATCATTGCGGCAATGTTGGCTTGAACGGCACAACCATGTGACGTCAGATGGGTGTTGTCTTCGGTTTCTGTGGCATCTTGAGTCCATTGGCCGCATGGCTTGGTTGCAGCATATGTGGAGATGTAAGAGACGTGGACGATGCCAGTTGATGGGCCGGAATATGAACCAATGCGGATCATGTTGCGGGCCACACCTTGTTGCGAAATCAAAGCTGCAATCTCACTAGCAACGCGTGCAGATGCACCACCACCGCTGGGTCTTGTAATGGTGATTGGTGTTATGCCTGCCTGCAAGGCTTGATGCGCAAAACCTGAAACAGCGTTGATTTGACCTGGCTCAAGGGTTCCGTGAGATGCATCGACATCAAGGGTCACTGGACCTTTAACGATTGTGATTGGGTAGGCCGCTGAACCGCTATAGGCAGCAGGTGTGACCAATTGATCGCTAACCAACTCGTTATTGACACAGCCACTTAACAGCGCTGCGGAAAACGAGAATGTCGCGAAGCTAACAAAACGAAACATTTTTAATTGTGAATTGTTCATGACTTTACGCTCCGCTTTACTCAACTATAAATCCGACATTGCCTTTGTAAGATCCCGATGGGGCCTTGCCAGCATTGCCGTAAAGTTTGTTCATTCTGCCCATGAATATGGCTTGCTTATCCGTTGTCGGCACCAAGTTCTCATCAGGAGATGAAAGCTGTTGTTGTGAAACACTGCGCACGATATGCGGTGTTACAATCACGACAAGCTCGGTTTCATTCGAGATAAAGTCGCGACTTCTAAACAATGCGCCAAGCACTGGCAGCTGCTTCAAGCCCGGTGTGCCGTTTATATTTTGACGCGTCGTCTCACGAATGAGACCAGCCATCATCATGGAACCGCCATTGGGCAACTCAAGAACCGAATCAATTGAACGCTTGTTCAATCCCGGCACGTTTGAGCTGCCAGACAGAACAGTGTTCAGTTCGCTGGCGTCGGTGTGAATTTTTAGATTGATGCGACCGTCGCTCAAAACAACTGGTGTGAAGTTCAGTCCCACACCAAATGATTTAAAGGCGATTGTGCAAGTTTGATTGCCAGCCGTGCCGTTACAAACTTGGTAAGGGAATTCGCCACCGGCAAGAAAGCTTGCGGGCTGCCCTGAAACTGCAGTCAGGTTTGGTTCAGCCAAGGTATGCAGTAAACCGTCACCTTCCATTGCCGTTATCAGACTGTCAAAATTGCTGCCGCCGCTGGCATAGGAGCCTTTGTAACCGGACGTAGAACTCAACAAGCCATTGGCAAATGGATTAATGCTGGCCAAGCTGAAGGCAAATTTGCCAGTATCAATCAAAGCCCTGAAGTTAATACCGAACTGCTTTAAAACATCGCGCTGAATTTCGACGATCTTGACCTGCAACATCACTTGGTCTTCACCAGCAATCTTGATGGTGTCGACAATCTTGCCACCGCCAGCAAACCATGTTGAAGCGTCAATAAATTGTGTCGCTAAATCTTCCGCTGTCTTTGCTTCAGAAGCGTTAAGGGCCGTGCCGCCAAGAATAACGTTTTTACCGAGCGTATCCACTGTGATGTGGGTGCCTGGCATGGTGCGCTGCATCAACTTCCTCAAAGGTAGCGTGTCGAGTGCCACTTCAAGATCAAGTGACATAATTTGTTGACCGTTAGCGTCGAAGAAGAAAATGTTAGTCTGGCCAGGCTTGCGCGCGAACAAATAAGCTGTGTTTTTTGTCTTGATGACAGCGTCCACGACATCAGGATTGCCAACCACAACATCTTTTGCATCGGCTGGCAAATGGATGACGATAGATTTGTCGAGACCAATGCGAACGAAGCGACTGTTACCGCCATCTGTGGCAGCAGCAACGTCGATTTCTGCCGCTTTGGCAGGCCCAAACATCGTGGGAGAAAACGCCAATAACGAAGCAAGAAGTGCAGCTGCACACGATGATATTTTCATCAGATCACCAGTTTTACGAGATTTTGAAATCGTGTTTTTCATCTTGCTGTGCTCACTGATTCGATACATGATTTTCAACGCCGTAACGCACAAACAGCGTGTCATTGCCGCCGCGTTTTGCTCTGCCAGCAAATTTTTCGGCCAGTTCTGGCAAAATGTCTTTGAGGTTTTTGCCGTCATTTTCTGCGATTGAGCGCAGGGCGAGTGAAATTTCACCACTGGATTCGATCATGGAGATCGCTTCAGATTGTGCAGGTGTAAGTTCAAGAGTTGCGGTTGCTCCATTCTCAACAGTGACCGCATCGCCTTCGGCGGCCTTGCTATAGATTTGATTGATGGCCAGAACGCGGACGTTCGATAAAGCAATATCACTTCTCACAAGCGTAACACCGTTGGAGTTTTCCTTCTTTGTTACGATCACATCCACACGATCTTCGGGCAAAATAAATCCACCCGCAGATGAACGTGATGAAATGGCCACTGAGATAGCCCGCATTCCCTTGGGCAACATGGCACCCATGAAACCGCCTTGACCAGGATTGATAACTTTTTTATCGATAATCACTTCTCCTTCGAACAGGGCAAAGCGCGCACGAGCAACTAAGAAGTCTTTGAGAGCTTCGGGTTTTGCGTCTTTGGTGATCATGCTTGGTAAAAGGTTGTCCTGAGGCCAAGTCTTCCAAGTCAGAGTTCCATCCGCGAATTTTTCACCCACGTGAACGTCTTTCGCAGCAACCAGAACTTCAGTCGTCTTTACCGTATTGACTTCGACAACCTTTTCTTCTTGTTTTTTACCAAGAACGCCCTTGGCCAATAATCCTGCCAAAACGGCCGAACCCAGCGCCAAAGCAAACATCACAACACGCATCTTACTCATATTAGAATCCTCACACGGTGCGAGAAGCACCAACTGAAACTTAACTTTGTGACTGAAATGTCAAATTAAGGTTAACAAACCAATCGAAACATAATCCTCATACAATCGTATGCATCCACCAGCTGTCCTTGAAGGCAATGATGCCGCCCACGGCAAAGGCCAAACCGTAGGGTACGTTTGGCTTGAGCGCGAAAAGGCGTTTGCCAAATGAAGCCACTTTTTCATCTGACCCATGTATCTCCCAATGCATGGCAACGATTGACCAAAGACCTACAAAAAGTGCCAATAAGCCACCAGCCAAAGCCGTCATAAACAGGAAAGGCAACGCTTGCGTGCTACCGAACCAAAGACCTGCAGCCGCCATGAGCTTGGCATCACCACCGCCAAACAAACCAAATTGAAAAAATAAAAATCCACCAATAAAGAGGCTCAAACCCACTGCTAAATGAATACCAAACTCATGCAGTGGCATGCCGGTTGCCCAGGCCATTGGAAAGAAAAGCGCTGCAGTGAGAATGTTTAACCAGTTTGGAATGCGAAATGACAACACGTCAGATGCAGCGGCAATAATCAACAAGACCGGAAGTAATGAGTTTGATAGAACCTGCAACATTTGGGATCCGTTCCGTTAATGAAATTCACATCTTCGCTTCTTTGATCAAGCGAACTCCACACAAGTTCACATGCCGCACGTAAAGACGGAGTTAACCTTGACAAAAACTTTCATTAAAAATCACTTTCAATTTCATGATTCTTGGTAACCTAAGATTCACCATTGTTGATTAGCTTGATCTCAGATGTGTTTAGGTCGTGTTGACCTTTCGATAAGGGTGTATGTGATGAAAATTGGTTTTAGGTCGAGTCTCGCGGCGTTGGCCGTGATCGGGATGTTTGCTCAAGCTGCGATTGCAGGTGAGCCTCTTTCGATTAAAACCGATAGTTCAATGCTGATGTCAGTATCAGCAGAACCCGGAACCGTCGTCATCGGAAATCCTTCCATTGCCGATGTTACTATGAACGGGAAACAAATATTCATTCACGGGCGTTCATTTGGCGAAACAAATCTGCTCATTCTGGATACCGCAGGAAATCAGATCGCAAATTTCGACATTACTGTCGTTGAAAATACCGCAAATGCTTTGACGCTTTATCGTGGGCCTGTGCGTGTTACATTCTCGTGCTCTCCGAATTGCAACCCAACTATGATGGTTGGCGACGAAGGTCTCGAAAAGATTATCGCCCAGAACCTCTCCAAGAACGCGTTTGCAACTGGAAAATACTTGGCAGACCCTACAAAGACTTCCAGCGCTCCACAATAATTTAGCAGTTTTGCGTCTTCCTAATGTGGTTCAAATTTTATTGAAGTTCTTCAAATCTCAATAATATTGCTCTGGTATGGTGCAGCAACATCTGAAGTTGAAGTCGCTTTGACATTGGTTGGTCGTCAGGGGAGAGTAACATGTTTAAACATATTGGTCGTAAATTTGTCGACCAGATATTCCGATTCGTAAAGGCTGAGCGTGGCTCGGTCGCTATTGAGTTTGCACTGGTTGCCCTTCCTTTTTTCACACTGATTGGTGTCATCTTAGAATCTGGCGTAGTGTTATTTGTTGAGTCTACATTGCAGGCCAGTGTTCAAGAAGCTGCTCGTCTGGTGCGCACCGGTCAAGCGCAGGCTGGCGCCTATAGCGCTGCTGATTTTAAAACCAAAGTTTGCAAGACTGCAAATATCTTAATCAACTGCAGCGCTGGTGTGACAGTCTATATGGATTCTCGAACCACCTTTCTTGCACTCAAGCAAAATCTCCCTTCGTTTTTGGATGTCGGCATAAAAGTGGATGGCACAGACAATACAAAATCGTTTGTTTGCGGCGGTCCATCGGCAACAACTGCGGTTGTTGCGACTTATGATTGGAAACTCTTAATGCCAGGCATGGGCTACATGGGCAACTTCAATGGAAATACAGTGCGTCGAATTGCCGGATTTGCCATGTTCCAGAACGAACCATTCCCATCCGGTACAACGTGCAAGGCTTCGTAATCACATGAAGAAAGAAATGTTTAGAGAATTCTTTAAAGCCGAACGTGGTATTGTTGCAATCGAAATGGCATTTATTATGCCGACAATTCTGTTGCTCTATTTTGGCTTGATGGACATCACTGGTTTGGTTTCAGCGAACCGCAAAATTACCTCTTCCGCGAGTATCACCGCTGACTTGGTTGGGCAGCAAAAAACGTCGATCATCAAGGCCACCATTGATGACCAATATAATGCGACTGCCATGATCATGGCGCCGACTGATATCACCAAGGTTCGCGTTGAGGTGTTTGGCTATAGAAAAGTTTCAGGTGCTGCCACCAAGATATGGCACACAAGCAACAATAATGGTCCGGCGTGTAGCGCCACCGATCCTGATACAACCAATATGCTTACATTGATGGGCGCTGGTAATGATTTGGTCGTTGCTCGCTCTTGCATGACCTTTACGCCCTATGTTGCTACATTCTTTGGTAAAGTCCTTTTAGGCTCCACAAGTTTCCTTGTGAAGCAGACAATCTCCGTGCGGCCAAGATCGTCCCTCGATTTAACGTGCTACACAACGACCGCTAAAGATACTGTCTGCACTTAATATTCAAAATTCTTCAAAGCCCGAAGCCGCCCGAACAACGGGCGGTTTTTTTGTTTGAACGGAATTCAAAATAAGTTCATCTCTTTGCTATTGGAGTAAGGCTTTGAGTCTCACGTTATTTTTAGTCGTCTTGGTTGCTGCATTTTTACACGCCGCATGGAATGTGCTGGTCAAGTTTAATATTGATCGCTTCTTGGCGCTGTTTCTATTGCAAAGTCTGATGGGCATCATGGGTGTTATGATGTTGATGATATTTGCACCGCCGAGTCGCTCAAGCTTGCCATTTGCTCTGGTTTCCGGCGTTCTTCATACTGGTTATAATTTATTTTTGGCGCGCAGCTACCGCACTGGTGATTTGAGTGTGGTCTATCCCGTGGCGCGGGGCACTGCGCCACTCATCACTTTAGTTGCAAGCCAAGTCTTTGCCCACGATAGCATCCCACCCTTTGCTGTTGCGGGCATCATCGCTTTAGTGGCCGGAATTTGGTTGATTGCTCTTGGTCCAAGCAAAGCGATCAGGGTGGACCGCACCACTTTGCTGTTTGCACTTGGCACTTCAGTTTTCATTGGTTGCTACACGATTGTGGACGGCCTTGGGGGCCGCGCGTCGGGTGCGCCTTCTGGTTATACCGCTGTGGTCTTCATTCTTGATGGAATATTCATGGTCGGCACAGGCATCTATTTGCGGGGGCTTGGTATCTTCAAATCTGTGCAACCGTTTTGGCGCAGTGGTGTGGTGGGGGCTGCTGCCTCAGGCAGTGCTTATTGGATTGTGATTTGGGCCATGAGCCAAGCGCCCATTGCCATGGTCGCCGCTTTGCGTGAGACCAGCATTTTATTTGCGATTGGGCTTTCTGCAAAAATATTGAAAGAGCCACTCACATTTTCACGGATTGCGGGTGCAATATTAGTGGTCGCCGGTGCAATGGCCCTTCGCGTTTAAATATCTTGTGCTATATGTCATACAAATAGGGAGATATGACGATGGCAGTTCACAAAAATTATATTAATGGCGCTTGGATTGAAGGAACGTCCATCACACTAGACATCAATCCCTCTGATGTGAGTGATGTAGTGGGCGAATACACACAAGCTGATCGGGATCAAACTGAAGAGGCAATAGCTTTCGCCAAAGCGGCACTACCTGCATGGTCAATGACGACGCCACAACAGCGCGCCGATGCGCTTGAGAAGATTGGCGTGGAGCTTCTCGCCCGCAAGGAAGAAGTTGGCCGCATGTTGGCACGCGAGGAAGGCAAGCCCCTTTCCAACGGTATTATGGAAACGGCACGGGCGGCACAGATTTTCAAATTCTTCGCACAGGAAACATTGCGTATTGAAGGTGTTTCACTGGCTTCAGTGCGGCCCGGTGTTGATGTTAATATCACCCGTGAACCCGTGGGCGTGGTTGGTCTCATTTGCCCATGGAATTTTCCGGTTGCGATTCCTGCTTGGAAGATTGCGCCTGCGCTCGCTTACGGAAATTGTGTTGTTTTCAAACCCGCCGATCTGGTGCCGGGTACAGCATGGATGTTGGCCGAAATTATTTCGCGCAGTGGATTGCCCAAGGGCGTGTTCAATCTGGTGATGGGGCGCGGCTCAGTTGTTGGGCAGGCCCTGTTGGATTCACGCGATGTGAATGCACTTTCATTTACAGGCTCCGTTCAAACCGGCGCAAAAGTTGCGATGGCTTGCGCAGCGCGTGGTGGAAAGTTTCAACTTGAAATGGGTGGCAAGAATCCGCTCGTGGTTTTAGATGATGCAAATATGGATGCCGCTGTTGCAGCGTCAATTGATAGTTCGTTTTTTCAAGCGGGGCAGCGCTGCACGGCATCCTCACGCTTGATTGTTCAAAGCAAAGTGCATGATGCCTTTGTTGAAAAAATGATTGCCGCGATGAAGGCTTTGAAAGTTGATCACGCCTTAAAAGAGGGAACGCAGATTGGGCCAGTGGTGGACGAAAGCCAACTCGCGCAAGATGAAAAGTATATTCAGATTGGTCGTGATGAAGGCGCTGAACTCGCTTGGGGTGGCGAGCGCCTCAACCGTGACACCAAAGGATTTTATCTTTCACCAGCTCTGTTCATAAACACCAACAACAACATGCGGATCAACCAAGAAGAGATATTTGGACCTGTTGCTACAGTCATCAAAGTTGAAAGCTATGATGAAGCTTTGGCGGTCGCCAATGACACGCCGTTTGGATTGTCGTCTGGCATATTCACTAGCTCGCTCAAATATGCATCAGACTTCCGACGCAAATCTCAAGCTGGCATGGTGATGGTGAATTTGCCAACGGCGGGTGTGGATTATCATGTGCCATTTGGCGGCCGTAAAGGCTCCAGCATGGGATCGCGTGAACAAGGTCGTTTTGCAGCCGAATTTTATACCAGTGTAAAGACGGCTTATATTTCCGCAGGTTGAGTTTAGACTAATGCAATGCCGCGCGCATGAAATGATTTGCGCGTGGCGTCTGCGGAGCCATGCAAATCAATGGCCCTCGTGGCGCGCTCGATCACATCGGTTTCGAAGCCCAATGATTTTGCATCTTCGGCTGAATAACGCACACAATAGTCAAAGGCCAAGCCAACAAGTGTCACCTTCGTAAATCCGCGCTCTTTCAAATAGCCACCAAGTCCTGTGGGCGTTTTGTGATCGTTTTCAAAAAATGCAGAATAGCTGTCGATTGACTTGCGAAAGCCTTTGCGGATGATGAGTTGGGCGTGCGGCACATCAAGACCGCCATGAAAGGCCGCGCCACGCGAACCAATGATGCAATGATCTGGCCACAGGGTCTGCTTGCCATAAGCCATATCAATTTGTGTGAAGGGGTCATGCCCTGCATGTTGTGACGCAAATGACGAGTGGCCTTCTGGGTGCCAATCTTGGGTAAGAACCACGTGTACGTAGTCGCGGGCCATCATATTAATCAACGGCACAATTTCATCGCCACCATTGACTGCCAGATTTCCACCGGGGCAGAAATCATTTTGCATGTCAATGATGATGAGTGCTGTTGTCATGCAGGCAAGGTAGCGGCACAGCCTTTGAAGGCTGGATACCGATCGGTGATTACATAAAGTGGAATCGACTTCATCAAACCAGCTATGCGGCCTTTGTCTTCAAAGATGGCGCGATATTTCGGGGCTTTGAGATTTTCAACAATAGAAGGTGCTATGCCGCCCGCCAGATAGACCCCGCCACGCGCTTGCAAGCACATGGCCGCATCACCAGCGAGGCGCACCAGAAATGTCATAAAGTGATCAAGCGTTTTAACAGCTGATTTATCAGTGCCTGCAAGGGCCGCCTGTAAGACGGCTTCTGGTGTTTCTAATGTTGGTGATGAACTGACGCAGCGATACAAAGCTAAAAGGCCAGGGCCGGTTAGCACATCTTCCACTTCGGCAAATTTTCCGACGCCAGCAATTTTATCGCGCAAGGCCAGTTCTTCAGCGTTGATAATGGGCAACGTTGTGTGGCCCATTTCGCCCGGGATTGGCATCCAGCCCCCATTTGGGAGTGGCGCCAAAGTCGCCATGCCAAGACCCGTGCCGGGGCCAAGAACCACTTTCACTTGTGGCTTGGGCGACTTGATGCCGCCAATTTGGGCCAAATCTTCATCAGCAATATGCGGCAGCGAATAGGCCAGCGCTTCAAAATCATTCAGCAGACGGAATGATTGAGCATTGGTCGCTGCTTTAAGCGAGGCCGCACTGAAGCTCCAATCACGATTGGTCAGTGTGATAACTTCGCGGTCCACTGGGGCCGCAACGGCAATGGCGGCCGCATGCAGCGCAGCTACGCGACGGTTTTTCAAATAATGTACAGCTGATGCTTCGAGCGAGGGGAAATTATCATTTTTTTGAGCCTCAACGTCGCGCACCTGCATGGAGCCCTGCTCCACCAGTCCGAAACGTGAATTTGTGCCGCCTATATCGCCTACAAGAGAAAGTTTTGTCATAATGAATTGTCACTGCCACATGTCATACAAAAGGGCAACGGTTGACTGGACGTGGCCGCTTCATAATTGTAGGAGGGCACTCACCATGACCCTTGATATTCAAACCGAAGCCGCCAGACGGCGCACTTTTGCTATTATTTCGCATCCGGACGCGGGTAAAACCACGCTCACTGAAAAATTGTTGCTGTTTGGTGGTGCCATTCAGCTCGCAGGCCAAGTTCGGGCCAAGGGTGACCGCAGGCGTACCCGGTCCGACTGGATGTCGATTGAGCGGGCCCGCGGTATTTCCGTGGTCACATCAGTGATGACGTTTGAATATAATAATTGCGTGTTCAATCTGCTTGATACACCGGGCCATGAAGACTTCTCGGAAGATACTTATCGAACACTGACGGCGGTGGACGCCGCTGTGATGGTGATAGACGGGGCCAAGGGTATTGAAGACCGTACGCGTAAGCTTTTTGAAATTTGTCGTTTGCGCGATATTCCGATTGTCACCTTCGTTAACAAATTTGACCGCGAAGCCCGCGAGCCTTTGGATTTGCTCGATGAGATTGAAAAAGGCTTGGCACTCACCATTGTGCCCATGGTGTGGCCGATTGGCATTGGTAAAACCTTTGTCGGCACTTACGATTTGATGTCTCATCGCGTTCGCCGCATCGATGAAGACCCTGAGGGCCAGGTTGTTTCTGGTCCAGAAGATAAATTGATTGATACGCTTTTGTCGCCTGCTGGAGCTGCGCAATTTCGCGATGAATTAGCGCTACAACAAATGGCCGGACAAAAATTTGATCATCAAGCATTTTTAGAAGGCCATCTCTCTCCAGTTTATTTTGGCTCCGCATTGAAAAATTTTGGTGTGCGTGATTTGCTTGATTCACTCATCGCCTATGCGCCACCCCCGCGTGACCAGAAAGCGCGGCAACGCGTGGTGAAGGCGACCGAAGAAAAGCTCACAGGTGTGGTGTTTAAAATTCAGGCTAATATGGACCCGAACCACCGCGACCGTATCGCTTTTATGCGGGTAGCTTCAGGTAAACTGACGCGCGGGATGCGGGTTAAAATTGTGCGCACGGGCAAAAGTCTGGCCCTCAATGCGCCGCAGTTTTTCTTTGCGCAAGATCGTTCACTGGCAGAGGAAGCTTTTGCTGGCGACGTTGTTGGCATTCCCAACCATGGTGTGCTGCGCATTGGCGATACTTTGACCGAAGGCGAGGAATTGGTGTTCACGGGTGTGCCTAGCTTTGCACCCGAAATTTTAAGGCGGGTTCGTTTAGGTGATCCAATGAAGGCCAAAAAATTGAAATCAGCCCTTGAAGAATTGGCTGAAGAAGGTGTGGTGCAATTGTTTACACCCATCGATGGTTCTGGTGCTATCGTTGGTGTGGTCGGTGCTTTGCAGCTGGACGTTTTAGCAGATAGATTGGCAAATGAATACGGTGTGCCAACCACATTCGAAACCACGCGCTTTGAAATTTTACGTTGGATTTCTTGTGATGATTCAAAAGTCATGGATGGCTTTCAGGATGCGAACCGATCTGCCATTGCCCATGATCTTGATGGTGCGCCGGTATTTATGGCATCTTCACCGTTCAATTTGAATTATGCTTTAGAACGCACCCCCACAATTACTGCCGCCACAATCAAGGAAATTCACGCATGAGCCTTCCTTATGATTTTGATTTTTTACACGTTTTTGCTGTGTTGTGGATTTTCATTATGTGGAGCCTCTATGCACCGTTCCTGAGATTTTTTGGCCATGGCACTTTGAATGCACAATTGCATGTGGTGCGGCTGAAATGGATGCGGATGTTGTTGCACAGCCGTCGCGAGAACCGGGTATTTGATGGCATTTTGCTAGGCCATATTTCAGGTTCAATTTCATTTTTCGGATCGGCTACATTGATCGTTCTAGCAGGATTGGTAGGAACACTCGCTTCGATCAACCGCGTTCATGCTTCACTCGCCGAAATGGCATTTTTCCCACCCATAAGCCTTGGCATGTTTACAATTTATTTTGCGTCGATTGCCTTGATTATGGCGATCTGCTTTTTCTCGTTCACTTATGCCATTCGTAAACTGGCTTATTCATTGGCGATGATTGGTGGCTTGGATGAAGCGCCCGCCGATACGCCACAAGCCAAAATTATGATTGAACAGACAGCCACTGTGCTCACAGAATCTTTGAAGAGTTTGAACAATGGTATTCGTGGGTTCTATTTTGCCGTGGCCGCAATCTTCCTGTTCATCGGACCCGGCGTTTCAATGGCGATGACATTATTTATCAGTCTGTTGCTGTTTTATCGCCAAGGCCTCTCAACTGAAGCCTTGGCGATTGAGCGTTATGTGCAAGCCATGCACGATGGCGATAACTGAATTATTTTAGCGTGGAAGCCTCACGCGCTAATTTTTCGATGCCAGCCCAATCGCCCGCTGCAATCAACGCCTTCGGGATCATCCATGAGCCACCCACTGTGATGACGTTGCTCAATTTCAAGTAGCTTGGCGCAAGGGCCGGTGTGATGCCGCCAGTGGGGCAGAACTTCACTTGTGGCAACGGTGATGCAAGGCTTGAGAGATAGGGCGCACCGCCTGCGGGTTCAGCCGGGAAGAATTTCTGGATCGTGTAGCCCCATTCCAAAAGTGCCATGCATTCACTGGCGGTCACCCCACCGGGAAGCAAAGCAATGTCGCCTTCATCTCCGGCAGCGCCAAGAAGCTTGCCGGTTGAACCAGGGGAGACTGCAAAAGTACAGCCAGCTTTGCGGCTATCACGCAATTGTTGAGGCGTTAGAACAGTGCCTGAGCCAATCACAGCGCCCTCAACTTCTGCAACGATGGCGCGAATACATTCAAGGGCAGCTTCAGTGCGTAAAGTGATTTCCAAAACAGGAAGGCCACCATTCACCAGAGCGCGGGCTAGCGGCACGGCATCTCTCACATTTTCAATCACCATCACCGGAACCACGGGAGCCAGTTTGAGTGCGGCCTCGAGGCCTTTTTGTAAATTCTTGCTCATTTAAAACATCCCGAAAATTGAAGCGCCTTGATCGGCGCGGCCTGCGAGGTTGCGGAAGGCAGCGAAGAGTTCGCGGCCTGTACCTTCTTCGTTGCTGCTCATGTCTTTTGTGGCGAGTGGGCGAGCGGCAAACTCTTTGGCATCGACCAGAATATCCAATGTGCCCTTGGTGGCATCAATACGAATGATGTCACCATCTTTGATTTTTGCAATCGCACCGCCATCAGCAGCTTCTGGTGTCACATGAATGGCTGCGGGCACTTTGCCCGATGCACCCGACATGCGGCCATCTGTGATGAGTGCCACACGGTAGCCTTTGTCTTGCAAGACAGCCAGCGGCGGCGTCATTCTATGCAATTCGGGCATGCCATTGGCTTTGGGACCTTGGAAGCGCACCACGGCGATAAAATCCCGATTCAGTTCATTGGCTTTGAAAGCCTCGTGCAATTCTTCTTGCGAGTGGAACACGCGGGCTGGAGCTTCAATCACATGACGATCAACAGGAATGGCTGATGATTTAATCACCGCACGACCCAACGGACCTTCGAGCACATTAAGCCCGCCTGTGGCTTGGAAGGGTTCGTCAACGCCACGCAATACTGTTTTATCGCCGGAAATTTTTGCGCAATCACGCCATGTTAGTGAGCCATCATCCTTCAAGGCCGGCTCTTGTAAATAGCCGCTCAATCCTGTGCCCATAATTGTTGTTACGTCTTCATGCAACAATCCAGCGCTGAGTAACTCGCGGATGAGCAGGCCCATGCCGCCTGCTGCATTGAAGTGGTTCACATCAGCTTTGCCGTTTGGATAAATGCGGGTGAGCAAAGGAATGACTTTTGAAAGTTCGGCCAAATCATCCCATGTGAGTGCGATGCCAGCAGCAGCAGCCATGGCCACCACGTGCATTGTGTGGTTGGTTGAACCGCCCGTCGCGAGCAATCCGACCACACCATTGACCACGGCCTTCTCATCGTAGATTTTTCCGATTGGCGTGTAGTTATTACCAATCGAAGAAATAGCCATGGCTTGTTTGGCCGAGGCTTTGGTGATTTCTTCGCGAAGCTCAGTACCGGGATTAACAAAGGTGGAGCCCGGCAAATGCAGTCCCATAATTTCCATCAACATTTGATTGGAATTGGCGGTACCATAAAATGTGCACGTGCCGGGGCCGTGATAGGCTTGGCTTTCCGCTTCGAGCAGTGCTTCACGCCCCACTTTGCCTTGTGCATAAAGTTGGCGGATTTTGCCCTTTTCCTCATTGGGCAATCCAGAGGTCATGGGGCCTGCTGGAATGAACACGGCGGGCAAATGCCCGAAGGACAATGCGCCAATAATCAGACCGGGCACAATTTTATCGCAGACACCCAGATAGACGCTTGAATCAAACATTTGATGCGAAAGGCCCACAGCGGTGGAAAGCGCAATCACGTCGCGCGAAAACAGTGAAAGCTCCATGCCGGTTTCACCTTGGGTGACACCATCGCACATGGCGGGAACTCCTCCTGCTACTTGTGCTGTACCGCCCGCTTCACGCGCGGCATCGCGGATCAAGTTTGGATAATGCTCGAACGGTTGATGAGCCGAAAGCATGTCATTGTAAGATGTAATGATTGCTAAATTCGGGCCAGTGCCATTGCGCAGTGCATTCTTGTCGCCAGCGCCACAGGCCGCAAAGCCATGGGCGATGTTAGCGCAGCCTAAGGATTTGCGTTTGGGTTGATTGTCTCTCGCCGCTTCGATCTTACCCAGATAACGCGCACGGCTGTCCTTGCTGCGTTCGATGATTTTTTTAGTAACGGCGGAAACTGTTCTGTGTACGGACATTATGGACACCAATAGAGGTTGGTTGGTTTTGGTGAATGGAGCACGGCGCGCACTGGCATTTCAGTTTGATCTTCGCCAGCTAAAGCTTTTTCCAGCACAGTCATTTTATCATATCCTTGAATATGGAGGCAAAGCTTTCTTGCGGTGAGCAGCCGCGGCAGTGTGAATGTTAGCCTTGGTTCGCCAGCGCCCGGAGCATTCATTGTGATAATAGAATGGGATTGATCTAAATCCAGTGCGGCGGCCAAATTATCGCCCCCTGGGAAAAATGAGGCGGTATGACCATCATTGCCCATGCCTAAAATTGCCACATCAAAGCGCGACAAATTTGCAGCATTTGGGTTTTGATACAGCGGAATGAACTGCGCGGCGTTTGCCTCATTGCACACCAACGATTCTCTCACTAATTTTGCATTGGAGCGCGGGCTTGCCTCATCCACTTGGCGTTCATCTACCAAGGTGATTTGCACGTTCTTCCAGGCAAGCTTGTGCTGCGACAACTGCCCAAAAAATGGTTTAGGTGTTGTGCCCCCTGAAACAGCCAATACGGCAAAGCCTCGTTCGTCAATAGCAGCCGCTAGCCAGCCGGCTACATCTTGGGCGAAAGCTTTGGCCAATTCCGCGCCTGTTTTAAAACTGTTGCGCGTTTCAATCATGCAACCGGAGCCTCATACCAGGTGCGGCCATCACGCTCGATCATCGCAATGGCTTGCGTTGGGCCCCAGGTTCCTGATGTGTAAAGTTTTGGACCTTCGCCTGATTCTTTCCAATGGTCTAAAATCGGATCAATGAATTTCCATGCTGCCGTCACTTCGTCGCGGCGCATAAACAAAGTTTGGTTGCCGCGCACCACATCCATCAACAGTCGTTCATAGGCATCAGGATTACGTGCGCTGAATGATTCCGCGAAAGTCATATCCAAAGGCACTTGCTTTAAGCGCATTCCGCCGGGACCGGGGTCTTTGATCATCAGGAAAAGCTTTACGCCTTCATCAGGTTGTAGGCGGATGACTAAACGATTGGGCTCCATTGTTCCTGCAGTTTTATCAAAAACAGAATGTGGCACGGGTTTAAACTGCACCATAATTTCTGAAACCCGCGAAGGCAGGCGCTTGCCCGTACGCAGATAAAACGGAACGCTGTTCCAGCGCCACGAACCCAGTTCAGCTTTAATAGCGACAAAGGTTTCTGTTTTAGAATCGGTGCCGAGTTCCTCAAGATAACCCCCCACCGCACCCTGTGCCGAAGCGCCCTTTTGATATTGGCCCCGCACCACGTGTTGTTCAATATTGCTGGGAGTGATGGGTTTTAAAGATTTAAGCACTTTCAATTTTTCATCGCGAACTGAATTTGCTTCCATGGATGTTGGTGGTTCCATCGCGACCAAGCACAGAAGTTGCAAGATGTGGTTCTGCACCATGTCACGCAACGCACCTGCGGTATCATAATATCCCGCTCTGCCTTCCACGCCCAAAGTTTCAGCCACGGTGATCTGCACATGGTCAATATGGGCTGAATTCCAGACAGGTTCGAACAGGGCGTTAGCAAAACGCAGGGCCATAAGGTTCTGCACGGTTTCCTTGCCGAGATAATGGTCGATACGATAGATCGCTGGTTCTTTAAAAACTTTACCAATCGATTCATTCAAGGCTTTGGCCGAAGCGCCATTTTTACCCAGTGGTTTTTCAATCACCACTCGGGCTTTGGGTGATACTAAATTGTGGTTGCCAAGGCGCTCGCAGATCGGTCCAAACAAATCCGGCCCCACCGCTAAATAGAAAATGCGAATGCGGTCTTGATAATCGATAAGTTTGGCTTCCAGCTTTGGCCAACCATCTTCTTGGCTGGCTTCAGCTTGCACATATGACAGCCGCGAGAGAAACCGCTGCATCACTTCTGCTGTGCGGAGCTTTTCGTCAACGAAAGACTCCAGCGCTGTCGTAGCAAAAGCCTTAAATTCATCGTCACTCATCTCGCGACGTGACGTTCCGACAATGCGGGTGCCGTCAGAAATTTGGCCCTGTTCATCACGGTGAAACAAAGCAGGGATGAGCTTGCGTTGGGCCAAATCGCCTGTAGCACCAAACACAATGATATCAAACACGTCGACCGGAATAATGCGGGTGGTCATATTATTTCATAAACTCCAGTTTTGAGGTACGTTCCTCAGAATTCTTCAAACAGGGGTGTACACAAGTGAAAAGTCTCTGGCAATCAAACTATCGGTATGATTTATAGCATGAAGGCCATGCAGTTTTATAAGGGATATCGTCATGATTTTGTGTTGCGGTGAAGCTCTCATCGATTTCTTGCCCCGCAAAGGTGCTGATGGTGCTGATGTTTACCAGCCCTTTAATGGCGGCTCCATCTATAATACCGCCATTGCGCTGGGTCGTCTTGGCGCGCCGGTTTCCTATTTCGGTGGACTTTCAACCGACTTCTTTGGTGACAGCCTAGTGGCCGGCCTGAAAGAAAGTCATGTTGATATTCGCCTTGCTAAAATTCAGTCCTTGGACACCACGCTGGCTTTGGTGAAGCTGACCAATGGGCAAGCACGTTATATTTTCGTCGACGCCGCTTCGGCTGGGCGCATGGTCACTAAAAAAGACTTACCAAAACTTTCAAAATCTTTTGCAGCACTCCATTTCGGTTCCATCAGTTTAATTCCGGAGCCCTGTGCTGGCGCATTTGAAGCTTTGATGAAACGCGAAACAAAGACGCGTGTGATTTCACTGGATCCTAATATCCGCCCCACGTTGATTAAGAACAAGCGTGACCATTTAGCCAGATTGAACCGCCTCATTGCGATGGCCGATATTCTTAAAATTTCTGACGAGGATGTGCATTGGATGACGGGTCACCATGATCTCGCCAAGGCTGCCAAAGCGTGGTTAAAAAAAGGACCAACGATTGTGGCCGTCACGCGCGGTGGTGATGGTGTTGAAATTTACACCAAGGCGTTTTCGTTTGTTCATAAAGCACCCCAAGTTGTTGTCGCAGACACGGTTGGGGCCGGAGATACGTTTACTGCGGGATTGCTGGCGACCCTGTTGAAAGACGGAAACTTGACTAAGAAAAATATCGCCACAATTAGTGAAATCGATTTACGTCACGTTGCTGAGTTTGCGGCCCGCGCTGCAGCTGTCACCTGCTCAAGACCCGGCGCTAATCCGCCTTGGGCTAAAGAGATGGAATGAACTTTCCCGTCGACACCATAATCCCAGACCTCAAGGCCGCGCTCAGCTCGCGGCCTTGTGTTATTTTGGTGGCCGAGCCGGGGGCTGGCAAGACGACGCGAGTGCCCTTGGCATTGCTGGATGAGATTTGGCTTTCGGGTAAAAAAATCTTGATGTTAGAGCCACGTCGGCTCGCGGCACAGGCTGCGGCTTCGCGCATGGCACAGACGCTGGGTGAAGAGGTGGGAGCGACCGTGGGTTACACGGTGCGGCTGGAACGCAAGGTATCAAAATCGACGCGTATTGAAGTTGTGACCGAGGGCATTCTCACACGGCGTTTGCAAGCTGATCCTGAATTATCAGATACAGGGCTTATTATTTTCGATGAATTCCATGAACGCAGTTTAGATGGCGATTTGGGCTTGGCACTTTCTCTCGATGTGCAACGCGGGCTTCGTGATGAACTAAAAATTTTGATGATGTCGGCAACGCTCGACACCGAAAAACTTGTCTCGCACTTGAACGATGCGCCACTGATCAATGCCAAGGGCCGGATGTTTCCGGTGCAAACGCAGTATCTTGATAAGACCTCTCGTCAAACCATTGTTGTCGATACGGTTCGCGCCGTCACCAAAGCTTTGCGCGATGTGAAGGGCAGCTTGCTGGTGTTTCTTCCGGGGGAAGGAGAAATACGGCGGGTGGAGCAAGCGCTGGTCAGCGAAGGTGTCCCAGAGAATACCGATTTACGCCCGCTTTATGGAGCCATGGCTTTGGCGGAACAGGATGCGGCGATAAAGCCCGCTTTGACCGGACGGCGCAAAATTGTGTTGGCGACTACTATTGCGGAAACGTCCCTCACCATTGATGGCGTAGAGGCCGTAATCGATACGGGCTTCAAACGCTCGCCACGCTTTGATCCAGCCTCTGCCATGACGGCATTGGAGACTGTGCGGGTGTCACAAGCTTCAGCAGAACAGCGCAAAGGCCGTGCGGGCCGCGTGGGTCCGGGCATTTGTTACAGGCTGTGGCCAGAGGCTGAGACACGCGCATTGGCGGCCCATGATGAGCCCGAAATTCGTATTGCTGATCTTTCATCTTTGGTTTTGGAATTGGCCAACTGGGGTGTGACCACGCTGGATGGCTTGCCATGGCTAGAGCAGCCACCCGCCGCTGCATTTTCTCAAGCCCAAGATTTATTGAAATCGCTGGGTGCGTTAGAAACTTCAAACGGCATCACCATTCATGGCCGCGCTATGGCTAAATTGCCCTTGCATCCGCGCCTTGCACATATGGTGATTGCGGGTAAAAATCTTGGCGCTGGAACCTTGGCTGCCGATGTGGCTTCATTGATTTCGGAGCGCGACGGTCTACCACGTGATTCATCGGTCGATGTGGAAACACGGTTGATGCACGTGCGCGGTTCAGCGCGTGAACGCATGAAGCAAGTGGCGCGGCAAATTCGAGACGGCGCAGGTATTAAAGATGACACGGTAGAGATTTCCCACGGTGTGTTGCTAGCGCTCGCTTATCCGGACCGCATTGCGCAAAAACGCGGCAGCCTTGGGAGGTTTCGCATGGCCAGTGGTGCGGGTGCCATTGTGCCCACCCATGATCTTCTCGCCAAGGAAGATTATATTGCTGTGGGCTTGTTGGATGGAACGCAGGTCGATGCCAAAGTGCATCTTGCGGCGCAACTCTCACGCAGTGAAATTGAATTTCATTTCAAAGATCTCATCAAAGAAACTTCCGGCGTGTTTTGGGACGGCAAAGCCAATGCCGTGAGTGCTTCGCGCGGCATCAAACTCGGCGCTTTGGTTTTAGAAGAGCGTGCCTTGGCGACACCCGAGCCAGATGCCGTGCAAGCAGCCATGGCACAGGGTGTTCAAGCCATGGGACTGAACGCCTTGCCGTTGAGCGATGCTGCAAAAATGTTTCGTGCGCGGATTATGTTTTTGGCTCGCGTGATGCCCGAAACGCATTGGCCTGATTTTTCGGATTTACATTTGTCGGCAACCGTTTCTGCGTGGTTGCACCCTTACCTTGCTGGTATGAGCCGTAAGGCCCATTTGTCGAGTTTGGACATGCTGACAATTTTGCGCGGCCTTGTGGACCCTGCTTTGCTTTCGAAAATTGAAAAGCTGGCACCAACGCGCATGGATGTGCCGGGAGGCGGGCAGTATAAAATTGACTATGACGTTGATGGTGACCCCGTGCTGAGCGTGCGCATACAAGAAATGTTCGGCATGAAATCCGCACCACAAATTGCTGAGGGACGAGCACGATTAAAAATCGAACTCCTGTCACCCGGCGGCAAACCTGTGGCCGTTACGCAGTCGATGGAAACCTTCTGGGTGAATGGTTACCCGGATGTGCGCAAAGACATGCGCGGGCGATACCCCAAACATTCATGGCCGGAAGACCCGCTTACTGCTGTAGCCGTGGCCCCGCGCAGGCTACGCTGACTAATCCGACTTTTTCAACACCGCTTGCAACACATCTTTCACGCCGATTGCGCCTGCAAATGTGTTGTCATCGTTGAACAAAGCGACGGGTGCTGTTTCTGACCTGTGCATGGCCAGCATGACAGTTTTGAGAGAGGTGCCGGGGGTGGCCCAGAAGACGGGCCGAGTATTTGTAGCAATAGGTTTATCGGCATCAGCACAAGACACCCATGAGGCTTTCTCACCTTCGCGCTCCACCACCGTCACTTTGTTATCTTTATCCAATTTGAAACGCGTGGTTTTGCGGCGATCGAGCCAAATCCAACCCGCTTTATCATTGACCAATTCATGCGGTCCCCGCATCACATTCCATGCTGTGAGCACGGATAAAGGATTCACATTGGCAATAAACTCTCGCACATAATCATTAGCGGGGCGCAGCACGATATCTTCTGGACGGCCAGATTGGACAATGCGACCGCCTTCCATAATCGTGATCGTGTTGCCAATCTTTAGGGCTTCTTCGAGATCGTGACTGACGAAGACGATCGTTTTCTTCAGCGACTTCTGCAGCTGCAAAAGCTCATCCTGCAATTTGGTACGGATCAACGGATCAAGTGCAGAGAACGGCTCATCCATCAGAAGGATCGGTGCTTCGGTGGCAAAGGCGCGGGCCAGCCCCACGCGCTGTTGCATGCCGCCTGAAAGCTCATGGGCATATTTTTTTGACCATTGGTCAAGGCCAACCAACTTCAATTGCTTATCAACGCGGGATTTGCGTTCATCATCGGGAATGCCGGCCAGTTCTAATCCAAAGCCCACATTTTCAGCAACGGTTCGCCACGGAAGCAAGGCAAATTGTTGGAACACCATGGCCACTTGGCCTTGGCGCAAATGGCGCAAAGTGGCTTCATCGCAAGTGACAACATCGACCATTTTATCGCCATCGCGCACCAGCACCGCTCCGCGCGACACTTTGTTAAGTCCGTTGACAGCGCGCAATAATGTGGATTTTCCTGAGCCGGACAGGCCCATGAGAACTGAAATTTCACCCTCTTTCACTGTCAGGCTAGCGCCAGCACAACCAAGCACTGTACCCGTTTTTTCAAGAATAGTTGCACGGTCTGCGCCGGCATCTAACATCGAAACAGCAGCACGGGTGTCTTTGCCAAACAAAATATCGACGTTCTTAAATTCAACCGCAGCAGTCATGATTTCACTCCATTCGAAACCCGGCACATGCGGTCGATGATGATCGCAAGCACGACGATGGCAAGGCCTGCTTCAATGCCTAGCGGAATGTTGAGCGAGTTTAAGGCGCGCACAACGGGTGAGCCTAAACCATTTGCTCCGATCAACGCGGCGATCACCACCATCGAAAGTGAGAGCATGATACATTGCGTGAGGCCCGCCATGATAGTGGGCAAGGCGGAGGGAAGTTCGACCTTCCAGAGTAATTGCGATTTAGTTGCCCCAAAGGCCTCACCTGCTTCAATCAAAGGGCGCGGCACCGACGTGATGCCGAGATGCGTGAGGCGAATGGGGGCAGGCGCAGCGAAGATCACAGTAACGATGAGGCCGGGGGCTACACCGAGGCCAAACAAAATTAAGACCGGGATCAGATAGACGAATGTTGGCATGGTCTGCATCAGATCCAGCACGGGCAGCATAAACTTATAAACGCGTGGGTTATGCGCTGCCCAAATGCCCAGTGGCACACCAATCAACATGGATGCACCAGCAGCTGCACAGACCAAGACAATGGTTTCAACCGTTTGCTTCCAAAGACCTTGGTTCAAAATAAACAGCAGTCCGAGTAAAACGCCAAAGGCCAGCTTCCAAGATTTTTGTAGGGAGAATGCTAAGGCAACCGTCGCCGCAATCACGATCAACGGCGGGAACCAAAGGAGTATGTTGACCAACCCCTCGATTAAAACAGTCATACCATTGGCGAGTGAATCAAAAAAAACGCTAAAATTTGTGGTGAGAAAGCTGAAAAACTTTTTACCGATGGGACCCACTGGTATCTTGTTGTCGGTGATGAGCTTGACGATCTGTTCCATGGCCGGCCTTCCCCAAAAGACACGCCCTCCCCCACCACGGGAGAGGGCGATTTTGCATTATAGTCCGAGACCTTTTTTCACGGCATCAAGCGCGGGGCCTGAACCATCAAACGTTGTCACACCGTCGAGCCAAGCACTGAGCGCATCTGGATTGGCTTTAATCCAAGCGAGAGCAGCAGCTTTCGGATCAGCGCTGTTGTTCAAGATTTCGCCCATCACTTTATTTTCCATATCCATCGTGAACTTCAAGTTGGACACAAGCTTGCCAGCATTCGGGCAATCAGCCACATAGCCTTTGCGCACTGTCGTATAAACATTGGCACCACCAAAGTTTGGCCCGAAGAGAGCGTCACCACCGGTCAAATATTGAATTTTAAAATTGGCGTTCATCGGGTGTGGAGCCCAGCCTAAGAACACAATGTCTTTTCCAGCCGCAGTGTTTTTTGCAACCTGGGCCAACATGCCAGCTTCAGAGCTTTCAACCAACTCGAAACCATCCATTTTCAACGCGGGATCTTTAATGGCTTCGAGCACGAGACGGTTGCCATCATTGCCTGGCTCAATGCCATAAACTTTGCCGCCAAGGCGATCTTTGAATTTGGCAATGTCAGCAAAATCATGCAGGCCCGCATCATAGATTTCTTGGTTTACGGCAAGAGTGTATTTCGCACCTTCAAGATTGGCACCCAGCGTTTCAACTGAACCATCTTCACGATACGCCTTAATGTCATTTTCCATTGATGGCATCCAGTTGCCTAAGAACACGTCAATGTCCTTTGACTTCATCGAAGCGAATGTAACAGGCACAGCGAGTTGCTTGATGTCGCCCACATAACCCATAGGCTCCAGAATTGCTGATGTCATGGCGGTGATGGCGGTGATATCAGTCCAGCCCACATCCGACAGACGCATGGTTTTGCAGGATTCTGCATCTCCAGCATAGGACGTGCCAGCCATGGCCAAGAGGCCGAGTCCGGCCACGATTGATTTGAAAGTTAAAGTCATTTTAGTCTCCCTGATTAGTTCCGTGTTTGAACATTCCCTTTTTCTGCAGGGTTAGTTCTTGAGGTCAGTGGACCAAATTACTCACCAATACGCAACTTAATTCCGGCATAGCAGCGATCACAAACGACACCCTACACTTTTCAAGTGAGATGATTCATAGTGGACGTAGCAACAAAGGACGCAAAGCAATGAAACCTGTGAAATGGGGCATTCTCTCCACCGCCAATATCGGCATGAAAAAAGTCACCCCCGGCATGTTGAAAAGCAGCGAAATTAAGGTGGTGGCAATTGCCTCACGCAATGTGAAAAAAGCCAAAGCGGCAGCGGGAGAGCTCGGCATTGCCAAGGCCTATGGTACTTACGAAGAATTGCTGGCCGACCCTGAGATCGAAGCTATTTATAATCCTCTGCCCAATCATTTGCATGTGCCGCTCACTTTGCAAGCGGCAAAAGCTGGCAAGCATGTGTTATGCGAAAAGCCAATAGCGATCACAGCTAAAGAGGCCGCACAACTCAAGAAAGCGCCAAAGAACATCTTCATTGCAGAGGCGTTTATGGTGCGCCACAACCCACAATGGATTGATGCGCGGAAACGTGTGAAGGCTGGTGAGATTGGCCCTGTTGTGGCCATTCAATGCCTGTTTAGCTATTTCCTGAAAGACCCCAAAAATGTGCGCAACATGGCCGATATTGGCGGCGGCGGTATGCTCGATATTGGGTGTTATCCCATCACTATTGCGCGTTATATTTTTGATGCTGAGCCGGTGCAGGTCACAGCAACAATCGACCGCGACCCCAAGTTTAAAACAGATCGTACGGCTGGCGGCCTCGTTGATTTTGGAAAAGGGAGGCATTTGTCCTTCACAATTTCAACGCAAGCTGCCCCCTATCAGCGTGTTCACATTCTGGGCACCAAAGGCCGTATTGAAATCGAAATCCCGTTCAATGCGCCGCCAGACGTGGCGAATAGAATATTCGTGCAAGGTGCCGAGATGAACGTGGGTGAATGGATTTCTTTTCCCGTGAGTGATCAGTATCAATTGCAGGCCGAAGCCTTCGGCCGCGCCATAAGGTCCAAGAAGAAACCTGCTTGGGGCGTTGAAGACGCTATTCAGAACATGAAAACTATTGACGCCCTCTTTAAATCCGAAAAGAGCAAAAAGTGGGAGAAGGTCTAAAGCAGCGCTTGAAGACCGACGCGGTAATTCGGAAAGACAAACCTATAATCGAGTTCCTTTTTCACCCGCGCATTCGATACGCGTTTTGAATCGCCATAAAAACTTCGGGCTATGGCTGATAGCACTGCCTGTTCAAAGGGAATTTCTGGTGGTGGCTCCACCTTCAGCAATTGCGCTGCGTAACTGATCACATCTTGTGGTGGGCAAGGCTCATCGTCGGCCATATTATAAATGCGCCCGGGGTTTGGAGTGTTTATGGAGGCCAGTAATATTCCCGCAATGTCTTCCACATGAATGCGACTGAAAATTTGGCCCTGTTTGATCACGCGTTTAGCGGTTCCGGCTTTGAGTGATTCAAGGGCATTGCGGCCCGGACCATAAATCCCCGCCAAGCGAAAAATATGCGGGTAGAGAAAAGTCCATGCGGCCTCGGTAGCGACCCGGCGTTGGCCACGTTCGGTGTTGGGGGTGAGCGATGCGGTTTCGTCAACGACTGCTCCGGCGCGATCCCCATAAACGCCGGTGGTTGAGAGATAGGCCACCCATTTTAGATCGTCGGCGCGGGCTTCCAATTCTGATTTGAATTTCTGCAAGACCGGATCGCCCAAAGCACTGGGTGGAACTGATGAAACGATATGTGTGACAGTTTTGGGAATGGAACTCAGTTCGTCAAATAATAGGCCTTCAAAACCCAGTGCTGCAATTGAGGCAACACCTTCGGCACTGCGGCTGGTGCCTGTGATGCGCCAATTCTTTTTATCGAGCTTTTGCGCCAAGGTCTGCGCCGAAAAGCCGAAGCCAAAACAAAGCAGATGGTTCATGCGGTTTCCAATTCTTGCAGCGCCCATTGCGCCGTTTGCGATACAACCTCGGAAGCATCATGGAACAATGGTGTAATAAATGGTTTCAAAGAAATATCCGCACTGTTGCCCGCTGCAATTAACACATTGCGAATAAACCGATCACGGCCAATGCGTTTGATTGGCGAGCCCGAAAATAGTTTTCGAAAAGAAGCATCATCTAATTGCAGCAGTTCAGACAGTGGCGGTGCAATTAAATCAGCGCGAGCTTGCAGTTTAATTTCTCGCGCCTCACTAGCAAACTTATTCCACGGACAAATGGCCAAGCAATCATCACAACCATAAATGCGGTTGCCAATGGCTTTGCGAAACTCCAGTGGAATATCGCCTTTGTGTTCAATGGTGAGATAAGAAATGCAACGCCGTGCATCAATCTGATGTGGAGCCGTAAAGGCCTTGGTGGGGCATATATCGAGGCAGGCTTGGCAGCTTCCACAATGATCCACTTCAGGTTCATCAAATTCTAATTCTGCTGTTGTGAGGATCGAGCCGATAAAAAACCATGAGCCTAACTCACGCGACACAAGATTTGTGTGCTTACCTTGCCAACCGAGACCCGCCTGTGCGGCCAATGGTTTTTCCATGAGCGGAGCCGTATCGACAAATACTTTAACATCATACCCACTATTGCTCGCAAACCACGTGGCAAGACGCTTTAATTTACCCTTGATCACATCATGGTAATCGCGGTTCAACGCATAAGTTGAAATGACGCCGATTGATTTTTGCTCAAGGCGCGAAAAGGTATCTTGGCCCTGCCCATAATTCATCGCCAACATGATCGCTGATTTAGCTTCGGGCCACATAGCCGTTGGAGTTTTGCGGCGCTCTAAAGTTTCCGGCATCCACGCCATATCGCCATGATGACCTGCGACCACATAAGCTTCGAGATCACCGCCAACAGAGCTTTCAAGAGTGGCTGATGTAATGCGTACGGCATCAAAGCCTTCGGCGAGCGCTCTCGACTTGAGATCAGAAATCAAGATCGGCGTAGGTTGGGGATGGGGGCATGGCGGGCAATGTATCCAGCAACACCACCTTGAATGATGGTCTAGACTTAATGCGCTGATACCAGCTTTTCACCACTGCATGTTCATCCCAAGGGAGATCACCCAAATAATCAATGGCAGATAAGTGAGCAGCGGCAGCAAGGTCTGCCATCGACAATTCTTCGCCGCCTAACCACGAACGCTCTTCCACAAGATAAGCAATATAGTCGAGGTGCGACTTGAGATTGGCACGGGCTTGACGCACGCGGGCCATATCTGGCGCGCCGCCGCCTTGCGACGAATCTAAAAATCGACGGATGACCTTTTCAGTGAGCAGTGGCTCGGTCACGTCGGTATAAAATTTTACGTCGAACCAAGCGATCAATCGCCGAATTTCAGCGCGGGCAAGCGCATTGCCGGGAAGCAGACTTTTTTCCACCCCGCGGGTTTCATCAAGATATTCACCGATGGCTTCAATGCCACAAACAACAAAGCCACTGTCCTCAACAAACACCGGCAGAAGTGCCGCTGGATTCAACTCATAAACACTGGGACTGGGTGCCCAAGGACGTTCATCGGAAAGCTGACACACATCGCCATATTCGGCCAAAGCAAGCCGCACGCGGCGGCTATAGGGATCGAGTGTGAAATGAAAAAGTTTCGGCATTTTTTTGCTTTTAAGACCAACCTAACTAAACTTTAAGGCGGGCTGCCGTCATTGCCACCTTGTCACCGCGAGTATAAGCCTTCGCAATCCTAACGGCAAGCGATTCGGCGTCGTGCAGGGTGGGTGATTAACCGGGGAAAGTCGATGTCGATTGAGCAAATCATTGTTTTGGCCTTGATTCAAGGCATCACTGAATATCTTCCAATTTCGTCTTCAGGGCATTTGATTTTGGTTCCGGCCCTCACCGGATGGCCAGACCAAGGGGTGCTCACCGATATGGTCACCAATCTGGGAACTCTGTTTGCGACCATCATTTATTTTTGGCGAGACGTGGTGGCGATGTTCTGGGGATTGATTGACCTGGTAAAGCGCCGGACGACTTATAATTCAGCACTGATTACCAATGTTATTATTGGCACCATACCCATTTTGGTGGCGGGTTTGCTTTTGAAAGTAGCCCATCTCGATCATTATATTCGAAGCCCCTTATTGGTGGCAATCAATTCGATTGTCTTTGGACTGTTGCTCTACGCTGCTGACGCTTATGGATTGTTTCGCCGCACGGTGCGTGATCTCACGTGGAAGACAGCTTTAATCATCGGCCTATCGCAAATGTTTTCGCTCAGTCCCGGCACCAGCCGTTCAGGGGTGACCATGACCGCAGGACGCGCCCTAGGATTTGTGCGCCCGGAGGCTGCACGGTTTTCATTTCTGCTATCAATCCCCGCCAATGCTGCGGCATCCATATTTGTAATTGGCGATGCTCTTAAGTCCGGTGAGCATTTATCAGGCCAAGTCATACTGACTGGCATTCTTACGTTTTTCATTGGCATTGGCACCATCACTTTGCTGATGCGATGGGTGCGCAGCACCAGTTTCCTGCCTTTCGTGGTTTACCGGGTAATCCTTGGCGGCGCTCTGCTTGGGATGATTTATTCAGGCGCCACGTTTGCGGCGCTAAACTGACCGGCTTTACGGAAACGATAGAGATAAGCAGGCACAATCGCTTCCACACTGCGGGCAACAACGCCAAGACCCTGTAGTGTTCTGCCTTGCTTTTCCGCGGCTTCGCTCACCACATTATCAGACTTCAACAATTCCACTTGATCCATGGTGATGAAGGGCTTGGGCAAGAGGCCAGCAACTGCGCCCAACAACGATGCGAAACCAAAAGGCAATGGAAGCAACAGCCGTTTGCGCTGAATGGTTTTTAAAATGAATTGCAAAACTTGCTTGAAACTCATCTGCTCAGGTCCACCAAGCTCATAAATCTTGCCATCTGCAACGCCGCGATCAATCAAGTTCGCTATAGACAATGCCACATCGCCCACGAACACAGGCTGGAACAGAGTTTTGCCGCCACCAATTAATGGCAAGGCTGGTGCAAAGCGCGCCATATTGGCAAACTGATTGAAAAATTTATCCTCAGGTCCAAACACGATGCTGGGGCGCACGATCATCGCTCCTTGGAAGGCTGCTGCGGCCTTGGCCTCACCTTGGCCTTTAGAGCGCGCATAAGCACTTTTGCTTTCGGTGTCGGCGCCGATCGCTGAAAGCTGGATCAATAATTTTGCCTTGGCTGCCTTGGCTGCCTTAGCCACAGCTTCAGCTCCAAATACATGGACTGCATCAAAGCTTTGGGCGCCCGAGCCAAAAAGCACGCCAGTGAGATTAATCACGGCATAGGCACCCTCACACGCAGCAGCAAGAGAGGCTGGATACCGAATATTGGCTTGCACAGTCACAATTTGGCCAGGCGAACCGAGCGGCAGCACATGGCCAGCCAAATCAGGCCTGCGGCAGGCTACACGCACGCGGTAACCGCGACTGGCCAGTTCCCGCACAATATGGCGACCCACAAAACCAGAGCCCCCCACTACTGTAACCAATTTATTCGTATTTGCTGTCGTCACGATTTCAAACCCTTTGGTATTTCTCCGCCTTTTAGCGAAGGTTTTATCGCAAAGCAAAGAACTGCTGCAATAGTCCGATTAGGTAAATCAAGTTCAGATGTACTCTACAATCAATTTATAACTTAGAGAGAAATAAAACGAACCAGCACAAAATATGAAACACTAAAGACCAAAATATTTCCGATCAGAAAAAGATTAAATATCGCACGATCATCTTTCCAAATATCCCATTGTGAGAGAGTTTTGAGAGTGAACCACGCACCGATTGCTGGCCATGCTTTGATTGCGATGCAAACGGAATATGAAGACAATTCGAAGAGTCCCAGAACAAAAGTAAACCAATAGTTTGAGCTGTTCTTTAACTTCTTTATTTCGCTACCTTGGGTTTTATGGATGTCTACACGAGGGTGGTAACCTCTAAAACCATACCACCAAAACCTACAAAAAGTCCAAAGTTGACCGTCTTCTTCGTGCGCCGATTTCACGGCCTGCAGAGCAGACATGATAATACGAATTATGAGACCATACAGGATAGCTGTAGTCCAAAACCTGACAGGCTCTACTACATGCCAATTTACTGACAATTCCGAAATTTCAACCAAGCTAAATCTCCTATCTTAAATTCTTCAGTTAATTATCGCGCGTTATCGGTGAATTAAAACTAGGGGACCTATGCCGTCTTGCAAAGACATGATTTGACAATCTTAGCCCGAGCCTACTATGAGACCCCAATGCCCTGATGGCGGAATTGGTAGACGCGCACGGTTCAGGTCCGTGTACTGAAAGGTGTGGAGGTTCGAGTCCTCTTCAGGGCACCACATCATAAAATTACAGCGGTTTAGTTGACTTAAAATCTTGCTATTTTCGGCATAAGTTGGCTTTTGCCTGCATTTGGCTAGGCTGGACACCTCTACATAAAGATATCTTTATATAGATATCGCACACCGTTCCATCCCATGCTATCGCCTGCGCAACAACCATCAGGAGTCCACCCATGTCCGAATTTAAAGATTATTACGTCGCCGATATTAAGCTTGCCGATTGGGGCCGCAAAGAATTGGATATGGCTGAAATTGAAATGCCAGGTCTTATATCCACCCGTGCGGAATATGCTGCTGCCCAACCTTTGAAAGGTGCGCGCATTTCTGGTTCTTTGCACATGACCATTCAAACGGCTGTGCTGATTGAAACTCTGAAAGCTTTAGGCGCTGATATTCGCTGGGCTTCATGCAATATCTATTCAACGCAAGATCACGCTGCTGCTGCCATTGCCGCTGCCGGTATTCCGGTGTTTGCCTTCAAAGGCGAAACCTTGAAAGAATATTGGGCCTTTACCGCGAAGATTTTCGAATGGGATAATGGCCAGACCACCAATATGATCTTGGATGATGGTGGCGATGCCACGCTTTACATTCTGCTTGGGGCTCGCGCTGAAAAAGATCCGACCCTGATTGCCCATCCGAAGAGCGAAGAAGAAGAATGCCTCTATGCTGAAATCGCCAAGCGCATCAAGAACCAACCCGGTTGGTTTGACAAGGTGAAGGCTTCCATCATCGGCGTCTCCGAAGAAACCACAACAGGCGTTCATCGTTTATATGAAATGCAGAAGAAAGGCGAATTGCCATTCCCTGCGATCAACGTGAATGACTCAGTCACCAAATCAAAGTTCGACAATAAATATGGTTGCCGCGAATCATTGGTCGATGCGATCCGCCGCGGCACTGACGTGATGATGGCTGGTAAAGTGGCTGTGGTTCTGGGTTACGGTGACGTTGGCAAAGGTTCCGCTTTGTCGCTGCGTGGCGCCGGTGCTCGCGTTGTGGTCACCGAAGTTGATCCTATTTGCGCGTTGCAAGCTGCGATGGATGGTTATTCCGTTCAGACCTTGGCTGACGTTGTGGCCAGTGCAGACATTTTCGTCACAGCAACCGGCAACAAAGATGTGATCACCATTGATGACATGAAGCAAATGAAAGACATGGCCATTGTCTGCAATATTGGTCATTTCGACAATGAAATTCAAGTTGCAGAACTGAAGAATTTCAAATGGACCAACATTAAGCCACAGGTTGATATTGTGAACTTCCCGAAGGGCAACCGGATGATTTTGTTGTCTGAGGGCCGTCTCGTGAACTTAGGCAATGCCACAGGCCATCCAAGCTTTGTGATGTCAGCTTCATTTACCAACCAGACCTTGGCGCAAATTGAACTTTTCACCAATGCCAAGACCGGCAAATACAAGAACGAAGTTTATGTTCTGCCGAAGCATTTGGACGAAAAAGTTGCGACCTTGCATCTCGAAAAGTTGGGTGTGAAGCTCACAGTTCTGAGCAATGAACAAGCCGCTTATATTGGTGTTGATCAAAAAGGCCCATTCAAGCCGGAATATTACCGCTACTAATTTTAGCGGATTCCCGAAGCAGGGATTTTCCGTCTATACCCGCAGGCTATGAGGGTTGTGATTCGTTGCAATCCCATTCGGCTGGGCGGAGAATAGGAATTGCAAGGCAAGCGCATAAAAATCAGCACCGCGTTAAAACGCGCAGCGCTTTTTAGTGTGCCCTTTATTTTTGGAGCAGCACCTGCCCAAGCATTGAGCCTGACACCCGATTCAGGAAACCTCTTAGGGGCTGTTGGTTATTTTATAATCGGCGGCGCCTTGGCCACTGCCCTTTTTCGGCTTCGTCAACAAAATGCCTCTGAGTTGCGAGCCAGAGCCAGAGTGGGTGAGCTCGAGCACTTGTTGAACGAAGCTGAGGCTGCCATTCATTCTGAAGCTCAAATCATGTTGGCGTGGCGGGGCCGCGACGATGCTCCAGACCGGCTCACTGGCACCATGCATGGTGCTGTAAAAATACCGACCACCCTAATGGAAATTGCCGATTTCCAATCGTGGCTGGAGCGCGACTCGGCATCCACCTTGACGGAGAGTGTGCGCGAACTTCGCCAATCTGGAAATCCTTTTAATCTTGGCGTGAAGACCAAGCTTGGTGAGCTTCTTGAAGCTGATGGTCGGGCCGCCGGAGGCTTAGCACTGTTGCGGTTCAGACCCTTGGCTGGCGAGCGTCGCCAAGCGACTGAAAATCAATATGATGCCCTAAAGCTGACCAAACAAATTGAACGCTTGAGTTCAATTCTCGACGCTGCACCTTTTCCAATTTGGATTAAGAATAACGAAGGCGCTTTGAGTTGGATAAACAAATCATACATTGATGCGACCGAACAGTCAGACAGCGATGTCGCGCTCAGATCAAATGTTGCTTTAATAAAAAGTGATGGCGTTGACGCTGAATATGCTGATGCAAAGCAAGGGCTTCTCGGCAGGGCGCGGGCCGTAAAAGCAGGTTCAATGCGAACCTTCAATATTTACGAGGTCGATTTATCGATTGGTAAAACCGGCTATGCCGTTGACGTAACGCCGCTCGAAGTTGCTGAAAAGGAACTGGACCGTCATATCAAGGCGCACGCTTCAACGCTCGATAAGCTCAACACAGCTATTGCTATATTTGGCCCTGATCAACGTCTAAGGTTTTACAATCAAGCGTATGTGGCATTGTGGGGGCTCGACGAAAACTGGTTACAAACTCACCCCAGTGACGGCGAGATTTTAGATAAGCTGCGGACACAAAGATCATTGCCCGAAGAGGCCAATTATCGTGAATGGCGCGCCAAACATTTAAAGTCCTACACAAATCTGGAGACCCGCGAAAACTATTGGTACTTACCAGATGGTCGGTCGCTGCGCGTCATTTGTGAGCATCATCCCTTTGGTGGTGTGACATATCTCTATGAAAACCTGACCAAAGAATATCAGCTTGAGAGCCGTTACAATGAACTGTTTGAAGTTCAACGTGAGACCCTCGACAATTTGGCCGAAGCTGTCGCCTTGTCAGGGTCTGATGGACGCTTGAAATTATTCAACCCGGCATTTTCACGGTTCTGGTCTTTGGATGCCGCCTTCCTCGATCAAAAACCCCATGTTGAGCAACTGGCGCAATTAGAGTCACTCAGCACCGACTCGCGTGCAGGCTGGCAAGACATTAAATATGGTGTGACTGGCATTGAGGCTAATCGTAAGCCCCATGAAGGCCGAATGAGCCAAGATGGCCGCGTGCTGCGGTATCGCGCCGTGCCTTTGCCAGATGGCAATGCGTTGCTGACATTTACTGATGTTTCAGATTCCGTGAAAGCCGAGCAAGCACTGCGCGACCGGGCCGAAGCATTGGAAGCAGCGGACCGATTGAAGAATAGCATTCTCGCCAATGTTTCTTATGAAGTGAGAACCCCGCTCACCAGCATTGTCGGTTTTGCCGAAACTTTGGAATATGGCATAGCAGGACCCCTCACGCCTAAGCAGCGTGAATATGTTGTAGACATTCGTAAATCCTCTGAAGATCTTAAATCTATTATTGATGCGATCATTGATCTTTCAGCAATTGATGCTGGCCAGCTGGAATTGAAACTGAGAGAAATCGATACAAGCTATCTTTTAACATCGACCGCAGAAAAGTTTTCGACGCTTCTTGAAAAGCGACAATTGCAAATCAGCATTGAAGTTGCCGATGATGCAAATTCATTTTCTGGTGATATCGATAGGCTTGAACAAATTCTCACGCATTTGCTGTCGAATGCGGTGGGGTTCTCTAACCCGGGCGGAACCATTCGCATGGGGGCTCGCAAAAACGCAAATAACATCCAGATTTGGGTGGCTGATACCGGGAGAGGCATTGAGCCTGAGTTTCAGCGTATGGTTTTTGATCGATTCCAAGCCAAACCCTTGCCTGGCAGCCATCGGGGTCCTGGTCTTGGATTGGCCATCGTCAAGAGCTTCACTGAGCTGCACGGCGGCAAAGTTTCGCTCGTCTCGAAACTTGACCAAGGCACAACGGTGGTTTGCACGTTGCCCCTCAACGGACCGCGCAAAATTGAAAAAAATCAAAATGCTCGTTTAGGTCCCTCGTTTGCTGCATGAAAACCATTTTAGAATTTAACTCCCCATTAGAAACAGAAAATTTTGCCGCAATGCTTTCGCTGTGGGCAAGACCTGGGTTGGTGATTGCACTGAGCGGCGATCTGGGTGCAGGCAAGTCGACATTCGCGCGGGCCTTCATCAGAGCTCTCGCCAAAGCAGGCGATGATTTCGATATTCCAAGTCCCAGTTTTTCACTTGTTCAACTCTATGACACAACGCGCGTTGCTGTTGCGCATGTCGATCTTTACCGACTCTCCACTGCAGCAGAGACAGAAGAGTTAGGCCTTTCTGAATTGCATGAATCACACATCATGTTGATAGAATGGCCGGACCGTATGACAAGTTTGCTTTCGCAGCATACATTGTCCTTGGAATTTTCCGGAACGGGTTATCATCGCACCGTCGATATGACGGCCAGCGGAATTTGGATTGATATTCTTAGTCGCAACGCCATCATTCAATCATTTTTAACAAACACAGCTTGGAAAGACGCCACGCGAACGTTTCTCGAAGGTGATGCTTCGTCTCGCCGCTACGAAACTCTCACCCACAACAATAAGCGCATGATTTTGATGGACATGCCGCAGCGCGCCGATGGCCCGGCTATCAAAAATGGCAAACCCTACAGTGCCATTGCACACCTCGCTGAGGGCTTAGGCTCGGTTGTCGACGTCAATCAACAGCTCACTTCGTTTGGATATAGCGCCCCGATAATTGAAGCGAGCACCGTCAGCGATGGTCTTGCCATTATCGAGGATCTCGGGGGATTAGTTTATGGCCGCATGATGCTTGACGGTGCTGACATGCATGAGCCGATGATAGCCGCTGTCGATCTTCTTGCAGATATGAGTAGCAAGCATTGGCCAACCACAATCAATTCCTATGATACGCAAGCCCAACTTGTTGAAGCTGATCTCTTGGTCTCTTGGTTTTGGCCTTATCTGCATGGAACCGAGGCTAGCCCATCGCTGCATGCCTCTTTCGAGAAAATTTGGCGTAAGATTTTACCTTTGGCAGTTTCTGACAAACCCTATTGGGTGATGCGTGATTTTCATTCACCAAATCTCATTTGGTTGCCAGAACGTGACGGTATCAGCCGCGTGGGGTTGATTGACACACAGGATGCAGTTCTGGGCCACCCGGCCTATGATCTTGCTTCAATGTTGCAAGACGCGCGTGTTGATATTGATTTTGAGTGGGCCGACAAACTCTATAACCACTATGAAGACCTCCGCTACCAGCAGGGCAATTTTGATGCGAAAGAATTTGGCACCGCCTATGCTATTTTAGGCGCGCAGCGAGCCACAAAAATTCTTGGTATATTTGCGCGACTTTCCAAACGTGATGGAAAGTCTGGTTACCTAAAACATATGCCGCGTGTGTCACGTTACTTAGCTAGAAATCTTTCTCATCCTGATTTGGGTGAATTGAAAAACTGGTACGAGAAAAATATGCCAGAAGCATTGGTGGTGGGGAAACTATGACCCACCATAAAATTGGACATACCGCGATGGTGCTGGCCGCAGGTTTTGGCACCCGTATGCGCCCGCTCACCGACACAATGCCAAAGCCTTTGATCAAGGTTGCTGGCAAATCTATCATTGACTATGGCATTGATCGGTTGCGAGAGGCTGGAGTTTCCAAGGCCGTTGTGAATGCACATTATTTGCCGGAGCAAATCGTTGCTTGGGCCAAAACAGTTTCTCACCCGCAAATTGTGATCTCAGATGAAACTGATGACATTCTTGATACGGGTGGTGGCATTGCGCGCGCACTTCCGCTGCTCGGTGATGATCCATTTTTTGTTTTGAACAGTGATAGCTTCTGGATCGATAGGGGCACTCCGGCGTTGCAGCGTTTACGCGAAGCATGGGACAATAAAATGGATTGCTTGCTGCTGTTGTGTGATCCAAAGAATACTACGGGCTATGAGGGCGATGGTGATTTTCATATGGCGGAAGATGGAAGAATAAAGCCGCAAACAACCAATGGATTGACATATATTGGTGGCTATCTCGTCCATCCAAGACTTTTCAAGGATGCGCCAACTGGAAAATTTTCCATGTGGCGCATGTGGGAAAAGGCCATGAACTTAGGCACATTCTACGGCCTTGCCCATACCGGACATTGGCTGCATGTTGGCACACCCCAAGCCATTGCCGAGGCGGAAAGTGCTCTCCAACGATTTTAAACTATGAATAAAATTGAACCCAGTGTTTTTACGATAGCGCCGGGGAGCGGATTTTTGCATGTTCTGGCGCGCAAAATTCTTGATGGCTTTCCGTTATCAGAAGACCAAGAGAAACCACCCCTTTCCCACTGGACCGTTTTGTTGCCGACGCGGCGGGCAGCGCGCGAGCTGACAAATATCCTCGCTGAACTATCGAGTTCCAAAGCACTTTTGCTGCCCCACATTAAGCCGATTGGCGATCTTGATGAAGACCGATTGCTAGGTGATGATGATCAGGGAGATTTGCCGCAAGCCATCTCTCGCACAGGTGAGCTTTTCACTTTGCTCTCACTGCTCGATACGTGGGCCAAGGACAATCCGCATATTGCAATCGCCCAAGAAATCAGAAACTCACATACCCAGAGCTTGGGTCTTGCAACAAGCTTGCTGAAGCTCCTCTTGCAAATTGAAACTGAAGAATCTGATTTTAGTAAAATCGACGAAGCCTATAATTCGGATTTATCAGATCACCGCAATGCCATCCTCAGTCTCATCGGGCTGTTGAAAGTTGATTTTCCACAAAAGCTTGCTGCTGATAATCTGATGAGCCCCATCGAAAGGCGAAGCCGTTTAATCAGGCTTGAGGCGAAACGTATTTCTGAGGGTGTCGTCAAAGGGCCGATCATCGCCGCAGGCTCCACCGGCACCATTCCAGCGACGCGGGCCTTACTAAAAGCCATTTCCCTGCATAGTCAGGGCGCTGTCATATTGCCGGGTCTCGACACAAGTATTGCGGACGATACGTGGCGCGAAATTACAGCCGAGCACCCACAATATTCCCTCAAAGCACTCGTCTCGGAATTAGGCGTTCAATACAAAGACGTTAAAGTATTGGGTCTTGGCTTTGCAAAGCGTAATTGGCTTTCTTCTGAACTCATGCGCCCTGCCAATACGGCGGAGCAATGGCACGAAGTTCTAAAGGGCAAAAAAAGCGAGATGGCACTCGCCTTACAAAACGTCCATCTCGTTGAGGCCCCAGATCGCCATAACGAAGCGCGCAGTATTGCTCTAATTTTACGCCATGCTCTCGAAACTCCAAAGCAAAAAGCGGCCCTGATTACCCCAGACCGAGACCTTGCCAAGCGCGTCAAAGCTGAACTCAAGCGCTGGAATATTGATATTGATGATTCAGCTGGCGAACCATTGGCCCAGTTTGGTTTAGCCTCACTTACCGTGCGACTTTTAGAGTGTGTTGCCTGTGATTTTTCACCAGCCAGTCTCCTCAGCCTTCTTTCGCATCCAGACTGCAATTTGGGCATGGAGCGCGAGCATTTTCTAAAGCATTTACGTCAATTAGAAATTGCTGTTTTTCGAGGCTATGGAAATGCAACTGGGTTAGAAGGTCTCAAACTCAGTTTCGAAAAAGCTGTGATGGCAAAGACAATGAACCAACGCGGCCATGCTTTTGTAGCGGCCATGCAAGAAGAAGATTGGCGAGGCATGCAAAATTTCATCGCTTTGATCTTCGCTTCGTTAAAACCTTTGACCGAAAGCCATGGCGCAGCATTCGACACGCATCTCGCAATTATAAATAGTTGTATTGCTGCACTTGCGCCGACTGCCGATCAGTCTTTGCCTGAGAATGTTGCCTTTGCGTCAATCATGGCAGAGCTGCACAGCGAAGCCCATCGGCACCCCGTTGACCGTTTTTCAGCAGCAAGCGTTTTGATGATGCACTTGCTTTATAATGAGCCTCATCGCCAAACTTCAGGCAGCCATCCCCGCTTGGCGATTTACGGCGTTTTAGAAGCGCGGCTGATTCCTGTCGATGTGGTGATTTTGGGTGGCCTCAACGAAGGCAAATGGCCAACCCAGCCTGACGCCGGCCCATGGCTCAATCGCCCCTTGCGTACCATCTTTGGCATGCAGCAGCCCGAGCGCGAAATTGGGGTTTCCGCCCATGATTTCACCCAAGGCTTTGGCCATGCCGAAGTTTTTCTCACGTGGTCAAAACGCATTGCCGGTTCTCCTCAAATACCGTCGCGGTGGATTTTACGCTTGCAGACGGTGATGCTCGCTGGTGGCGTCGATCCTGCAATTGCCCAAGACCAAAAATGGATTGCCCTTGCCAAAGCGCTGGATGAACCCAATGATGTTATTCCGTTTGCCAAACCTAGACCAACTCCGCCAGTCGAGGCCCGCCCGACGCGCTTTAGTGTGAGCGCTGTTGAACGACTGATCCGTGATCCTTACGCCATTTACGCCAGTAAAATCTTGCGCCTCACTCCGCTGCCACATTTCGCTCAAGTGGCCGATGCGCCTTTGCGTGGCACATTGTTTCATGCAGCCATCGGCAATTGGAACCAACGTCAACCTCTTGCACTTGCGGAAGATAGTTTGGATATTCTCATTGATGAGGGCCGCAAAGCTTTTGCGCCCCTCATGTCTGATCCAGAAGTTGCATCTTTTTGGTGGCCGCGCTTTCTGCGTATGGCGAAATGGTTGGTTGAACAAGAGATCGAGTTCCGAAAATCTTCAACCAGCGTTCATGCTGAAATTGAGGGCCAGCTCGAATTTGAACTGGATGGCGTTTCGTATGCCCTCACAGCTCGCGCCGATCGGATTGACCTTCTGGCCAACAGTGAAGCTCGGATTATTGACTATAAATCGGGGCAACTTCCCACAGGGGCGCAAGTGATCTCCGGAATGAAGCCACAGCTACCATTGGAGGCAGCTATCTTGGCTCTTCAAGGATTTACCCAGTTTGCTGCGCTAAAAACTTCTGCATTGGTTTATCTGCACATCAGTGGAACAGCGGATGAAGGTAAAGTGGCCGACATTGCCGCTAAAAATGAACAGTCTTTAAATGATCTTGGCCTTTCTCATCTCAAAGAATTTAAAAATCTTCTGCGCGATTACAGGCAAATCCATCAGCCTTATTTCCCTCGTGCCAACATGTTCAAAGAGGATGAAGAATCGGACTACGATCATCTTTCTCGACATGCCGAATGGGTTTTGGCGGATGACTCATGACCCGTAAAAAAATCAACCCCACTCCAAACCAAAGGGAAGCCGCAAATCCTGCGCATTCGGTTTGGGTAACGGCCAATGCCGGCTCAGGTAAAACCCATGTTTTGGTGGAGCGCGTGGTGCGACTTCTCTTGGCTGGCGCAGAGCCTGCTTCAATTTTGTGTATCACTTATACAAAAGCCGCAGCCGCAGAAATGTCTGCCCGCCTCTTTGCCAGATTGGGTGCTTGGACGGCATTGAGCGATGACGCTTTGATCGAAGATTTACACAGCATGGACAGCACCATTGACGCAAAAAATAGCTTGGTCGGCGCGAGGCGTTTGTTCACCCGCGCATTGGAAACGCCGGGCGGCTTAAAAATTCAAACTATCCATGCCTTTTGTGAGAAGTTATTACATCTCTTTCCGGTGGAAGCCGGGCTTGCTCCGGGCTTTCGCGTGTTGGATGATCGCCGCGAACAGGAACTTCGAGAAGAAGCTATCCAACATATTTTGCAATTGGCCGAGCGCGGCGCACATGCTGATTACGCTCTGGCTTTTTCTGAAGTCGTCGCTCATGCAAACAGTGAAGGTTTTGCCAGTCTCCTTCGTGAGTTTCTCAGTGGAGCAAAAGGACTGCGTGCGATTCTCAATTCGGATGTTACGCCGCAGAATTTTTGTCTGGTCCTCAAATCCGCATTAGAACTTGACGCAGATCAGAATTCGATTTCGACAAAGGCCGAATTAACTGACGTTGATCCAATGCTTTACGAGCATCATGCTCGCATTCTCGCAACTCATAAACCCCATTATGGTTTTGATGCTGCCAAGCTGATGCTTCAAGTCGTAAGGTCACAAAATCCCTTTGATCTTTTGCAGGCACTCGCTTTCACAAAAGAACTTGAGCTGCGGAAGCGCAATATTTATTCTGAGGACTTTAAAAAGAAACAGCCTGAATCAGCCAATTTCATCGACTCAGAAAGGCATCGTTATGTTGAACTCTTTCTGAAACATGATTTGCATGTGCGGGCAGAGGCCACGACCAGCCTCTTCATCCTCGCTAAAGCTGTCCACCTGGAGATTGAAAAGAAAAAGCGCCAGCTGGGACTCTATGATTTTGATGATCTCATCAGTCGCACAGCCAAACTCTTAAACAATTCCCGTGCTGCCCAGTGGGTGCTTTATAAGTTGGATGCAGGCCTCAATCATATTCTGATTGATGAAGCACAAGATACGAGCCCACAACAATGGCGCATTATTACCGCTTTGGCGGATGAATTTTTTGCTGGCTCTGGCAGCGCTCACAAAAGCAAGCGCACGGTATTTGGCGTAGGCGATCGCAAACAATCCATCTATAGTTTTCAAGGTGCTGATGCGGCATCTTCAGCACAAGCCCGCAGCCATTTTGAACAAAAAATTTCTGCCGGAGACGCCGAATTCAGAACCGTCGACCTCTCCGTTTCTTATCGCAGCACACAAGTTATTCTCGACGCTGTCGATTGGGTTTTTCCAATTCAAGCGCCTTTGCAATTGGGCCTTCCTACTGGCGATATGAGTGAGAAGCCTCACCAATCAAATCGACTGAGTGAACCCGGCGTTGTTGAAGTTTGGCCGCTCTATGAAGTTCTGGGCAAGGAAGAGGAGCAACCTTGGAAGGCTCCGGTTGACCGTGAGGAGCGCGATTCTCCGCGGCGGCGACTGGCCAAAGATATTGCAACCACGATTAAAAGCTGGATTGGCCGTCGCATCATTGCGGCCACAAATGAAACAGTAAAGGCAGGCGATATTCTTATTCTTCTGCAATCGCGCGGGCCGATATTTTCAATGCTGATTGCAGAATTGCGGAAAGCCAATGTTCCGGTCGCCGGTGCAGATCGGCTCAATTTGCTTGAGAGTTTGGCCATTCAAGATTTGTTGGCGTTAACGCAGTGGTTGCTGTTGCCTCAAGACGATTATTCACTGGCTTGCGTACTTAAGAGTCCGCTTGTGCCACTGCCTTTGAGTGAAGATCAGCTTTTCGAACTGTCCTATGGTCGCGGCATGAAAAGTCTATGGAGTAGGCTTGTTGAAAAAGCAGATCAAAATAGTCATACGCTTTCACAGTGGATTAGTCTTGCTGACGTGGCCGGATCCTATAATTTCTTCGCCACTGTTCTTTTGCAAAGTCGTAAAGCCCTCGTCGGCCGTTTGGGTACCGAGGCGCTTGATGCGACTGATGCGTTTCTTGATCAGGCTTTAGCTTATGAGCAAGACCATGGCCGTTCTCTGGCGGGTTTCCTCCATTGGTTTATGGCGAGCGAAACCAGTTTAAAACGCGAGATGGAAAAAGACACCGGTGAAGTCCGCTTGATGACCGTGCATGGTGCTAAGGGTCTTGAAGCCAAAATTGTGTTCTTGCCCGACGCGGCTAGTATTTCAGGGAGCAGCAAAACTGCTGCCAAATTATTGCGCCTGCCTGAAGGCACAGTTGGTGCTGGCCTGCCATTTTGGAAGTTGGGTGGCCTTACAAAATCACCCATCCAAGAAAATTGGGAGAACGCGGAGCAAATCAAAACCAATGCCGAACGGAATCGTCTGCTCTATGTCGCTATGACGCGGGCTTGCGATGAGCTCTATATCTGTGGATGGAAAGGTGAAAAAAAACTTTCAGATGACTGTTGGTATCAAACCATTGAAGCGGGCCTCCGCCCCCATGTCACAGGAGAGGAACTTCGCTTTGGTGCGCCACATCAATACCGCGACTTAGAAGTTGAACCGCTGCAGGAAGAAGGCGAACTTGCAGCTTGGATGACTACAAACCCACCTATCGAGAGGAATGACCGTGTCCATAGTTTAACCAGATTAATTGCGCGGCGTGGACCGGAAGCCCGCAACTATGATCCTGTCAACGCGCGCCGTGGCATTGCCATTCATCACTTATTGCAAGAACTGCCTGATATTGCACCAGACAAGCGTGAAGCCTTTGCAAGCCGAAAGGCCCAGCGAACTGGCTTAAAGACCGAAGAAGCGATCGCATTGGCGCAGCTGATTAACAGTTCTGAACTTTCAGCATTTTTTGGCCGTGACAGTAGCTCTGAAGCGGAATTGCGCGGGCGACTTTCCGATGGTCGCTTGGTGAGTGGGCGTGTGGATCGCATTGCAATTCTGGCCACTGAAATTCTGCTGCTCGATTATAAATCAGATCGGAAAGTGCCAGAATCACTGGGTTTTGATCATCCTTACGTTCAACAACTTGCACTTTATGTCGAAATTCTGGAAAATGCCTATCCGGGCCGAAGTGTCAAGGCTGCCCTGCTCTGGACGCAAACCGGCAGATTAGAGTGGATTTCTCAAGACTTTCTGACACAAGCTCGTGATCTGGCCAAAACTGAACTTGAAGCCGAAGCACCTTGACCAATAGCCTCGTCGCTCCTACCTCTAGTGTTCAAACCGAATTGGAGAATCTCACCATGTCCACCCATAAAGTCACCGATGCCAGCTTTGAAGCCGATGTTATCAACTCCACAACGCCTGTGGTTGTCGATTTCTGGGCAGAATGGTGCGGACCTTGCAAAATGATTGGTCCAGCTTTGGAAGAAATTGCTGCCAGCCTCGGCCCAAAAGCCAAAATCGTAAAAATCAACATTGACGAAAATCCCGGCGCGCCTTCTAAATATGGCGTGCGTGGCATTCCAACCTTGATGGTCTTTAAAGATGGCAAGTTAGCTGCAACCAAAGTTGGAGCAGCGCCCAAGAACCAACTGCAAAGCTGGATCGAAAGCTCAATTTAACGCTTGGCAGCCCCACTGATGGCAGAGGGTATCTCGCCATTATGCGTGGCCAGAACATGGCCCGCCAAATAAAGCGAACCACAGATTATAATTCTTGGAGCAGGTTTCAAATGTGAAGTCTGCTCCAATGCATTTTCGAGACTGGTTGCAGCGGTTGCGTCAATGCCATTGGACTGCGCTAGGTTCGCCAAATCTTCAGCACTGATCGCGTTGGCTTCATCCGGAATGGTGACAGTGTAGACGTGGCTCACCACATTCTTAAAATTGGTAACAAACGCGCCCGGGTGTTTTGAGTTGAGCATGCCCCAAATCATCACCGTGTTACGCTTTGGCATCTCACGTAAAGCTTGCGAAAGAACTACCCCAGCCGGGCCATTATGTCCCCCATCGAGCCACAGCTCGGTTTCCGGAGATACGTATTTCCGTAAAAGTCCTTGACCCAAATTCTGCAGTCGCGCTGGCCACATGACATTTCTCAATCCAGCAGCAATGGCGTCGTCCGAAATTCGGGCATCTTTTAACGCTCGAACTGCAGCAATAGCGTTGCCAGCATTTTCAATTTGATGTGGGCCTTGAAGAGCTGGCAATGGCAAATCCAGCAAGCCATCCTCATCCTGAAAAACCAGACGCCCATGTTGCACAAAGCTTTGCCAATCTTGATTGGCGATTTTTAAAGGCGCCCCAACGCGCAAAGCCACTTGTTCGATTTCTTCGCGCACTTCAGGTGATTGCGCACCCACAATGCCAACTGAGCCTCGCTTTAGTATGCCAGCCTTCTCGCGGGATATTTCTTCAATCGTCTCGCCCAAATATTGCTGATGATCCAACCCAATCGATGTGATCACGCTCACAACAGGATGATCAATCACATTGGTTGCATCCAACCTGCCGCCAAGACCAACCTCTAAAATCAAATAATCCGCAAGGGTGCGGCTATAGGCTAAAAACGCTGCAGCGGTAGTAATTTCAAAAAAAGTAATGGGCTCGGCACCGTTCACGGCTTCGCATTCTTCTAACAATGCGGAAAGCGCTTCTTCGGAAATGAGGTCGCTGGCCACTCGAATGCGCTCGTGGAATTTCACCAAATGCGGCGACGTATAAGTGTGAACTTTCAGGCCCGCCGCTTCCAAGATAGCGCGGCTCATCGCTAGTGTAGAGCCTTTGCCATTGGTGCCCGCAATGTGAACAACCGGCGGCAATTTATTTTGTGGGTTTCCAAGTTTTTCCAGAATGCCAAACATCCGGTCCAAGCTCAGATCAATAATCTTGGGATGCAAACTCAGAAGCCGCATCAATATGGCATCACTACGGGCCATGTTTATGCAGGCACCAAAGCGCCCACTTCATGCGCGCGAGCTTCAGATTTGGTGAGCATCCGTGCAATACGGCTCACCGTTGATTTCATCTCATGGCGATGCACCACTGTGTCCACCATGCCATGATCTTTCAAATACTCAGAGCGTTGAAAGCCTTCTGGCAGTTTTTCGCGAATCGTTTGTTCAATCACGCGTTGGCCAGCAAAGCCAATGATAGCGTTGGGTTCAGCCAAATGCACATCGCCCAGCATGGCATAAGAAGCCGTTACACCGCCTGTGGTTGGATTGGTGAGGACGACAATATAAGGCAATTTCGCAGCGCGCAATTCCTGCACTGCAATCGTCGTGCGGGGCAATTGCATGAGCGAGAGAATACCCTCCTGCATCCGCGCCCCGCCAGAGGCCACAAACATCACAAACGGGCAACGCTTGGTCACCGCATAACGCATCGCCGCAATAATTGCGTCGCCTGCCGCCATACCAAGCGAGCCGCCGATGAAGCCCATGTCTTGAACAGCAACCACCATAGCTTGCTCATTCACTTGGCCGTAGCCAGCCTGAACAGAATCTTCAACACCAGATTTTGATTTGGCGTCTTTTAAGCGATCAACATATCGCTTTTCGTCTCTGAATTTTAGAGGATCAATTGTAGCTGTGGGGGCTATTAACTTTTCAAACTCGCCACCATCAAACATCATTGTGAAGCGGGCTTCAGCTGGCATCCGGTGATGATGATTGGAACCGGGGAACACAAACTGATTGGCTTCAAGATCTTTGAAAAACACCATCTGGCCGCTGTCGGGATCTTTGATCCACATATTCTCTGGCACATCACGCTTCACAGCACCGAGAATGCTGCGAATTTTTGGGCGAACGAAATTCTTGATCCAATTCATACTTAACTCCTCACGCCCTTTGCTATTTCCGCTACAAGTGTATGCACGGCTTTAGGCGTTTTTGCGGTGGCCTTGCCTTGTTTGTTTAAACTTTTCTCAATGGCCGTTACCAGCGCTGACCCTACTACGACACCATCTGCGTCCTTCGCGATCACGCGGGCCTGTTCAGCCGTCTTCACACCAAAACCCACGGCAATGGGCAAGTTTGTGTGTTTGCGCAGGCGGTTGACATTTTGCTTCACGCTTTTCAAATCTGGCGCTTTAGTGCCGGTAATGCCCAGCACTGAAACATAATAAACAAAACCAGAGGTGTTTTTGAACACAGTGGGCGCACGTTGATCATCGGTCGTTGGTGTCGCCAAGCGGATGAAGTTCATTCCGGCTTTCATTGCAGGAAGGCAAAGTTCGTCGTCTTCTTCCGGTGGCAGATCAACCACGATCAAACCGTCAGCGCCGACCTTCATCGCATCAACGAGAAATTTATCAACGCCATAAACATAAATCGGATTGTAGTAGCCCATCAAAACAATCGGCGTTTCTTTGTCGCCAACACGAAAGGCCTTCACCAACTTCAAAGTCTTCTTCAGTGTTTGACCTGCCGCCAATGAACGAAGGCCAGCGGCTTGTATGGCCGGACCATCAGCCATCGGGTCGGTAAACGGCATTCCGAATTCAATAATATCAGCACCCGCTTTTGGAAGGCCCTGCATAATTTTGAGCGACGTTTCAAAATCCGGATCGCCAGCAATGACGAATGTCACCAATGCTGCACGACCCTCTTCTTTCAGCACAGCAAAGCGGCGGTCAATACGCGTACTCACAGCTTCACTCCCAAAATATCAGCCACAGTGAAAATATCTTTATCACCGCGCCCACACATATTCATCACCATCAAATGATCTTTGGCCTTCTTCGGTGCAATCTTCATCACATGGGCAAGTGCATGGGAAGGTTCAAGGGCAGGTATAATGCCTTCAAGTTTACAACAGAGTTGAAAGGCTTCCAGCGCTTCCTTATCAGTAGCGGATACATATTCAACGCGCTTCATATCATGTAACCAAGAATGTTCGGGGCCAATGCCCGGATAATCGAGACCTGCTGAAATTGAATGACCTTCGGTGATCTGGCCATCATCATCCATCAATAAATAAGTACGGTTGCCGTGGAGAATGCCAGGTCTTCCACCTGTGATCGAAGCCGCATGTTTTTTCTTCAAGCCGTGGCCGGCTGCTTCGACACCGATAATTTCAACACTTGGATCATCAAGAAATGGATGGAACAGCCCCATGGCATTGGAGCCGCCACCGATGGCAGCCACCAGCGAGTCTGGCAATCGGCCTTCACGCTTTTGCATTTGCTCTTTGGTTTCGCGGCCAATCACTGATTGAAAATCGCGCACCATTTCAGGATAGGGATGAGGGCCAGCAACCGTGCCGATGCAGTAGAATGTGTCTTCCACATTGGCCACCCAATCACGCAGCGCCTCATTCAAAGCGTCTTTCAAAGTGCGCGAACCAGATTTTGCAGGAACCACCGTGGCCCCCAGCAATTTCATGCGGAACACATTGGGCATCTGACGTGCGATATCAACTTCACCCATATAGATGATGCACTCCAACCCGAAGCGTGCGCAGGCGGTGGCCGTGGCCACGCCATGTTGTCCTGCACCTGTTTCAGCAATGATGCGCTTTTTGCCCATACGGCGGGCCAGAAGAATTTGGCCCATCACGTTATTTATTTTGTGTGCGCCGGTGTGATTAAGTTCATCACGCTTAAAATAAATTTTAGCGCCGCCCAAGTGCTCAGTCATCCTTTCGGCGTAATAGAGCGGGCTTGGCCTTCCCACATAATGCTCAAGAAAGTCATCAAGCTCAGCTTGGAAACTCAGATCAGCCTTTGCATCCTTGTACGCCTGCTCCAACTGCAAGATCAGTGGCATTAAAGTTTCGGCCACAAAGCGACCACCATAGATGCCAAACAACCCGCGTTCGTCGGGGCCGGTGCGATAGGAATTGGGGGGTGTGGCGGTCATAGTCATTCCTTAGTTTCAGGCGCTTTTAGCGGCCTTGATAAATTTCGCAATAAGTTCAGCATCCTTGATGCCAGGCGATGATTCAACCCCCGATGAGACGTCGACAATAGGCGCATGAGTAATTCGCAAAGCCTCTGTCACATTATAGGGATCAAGTCCTCCGGAAAGCATGTAAGGATATTTGACATTGGTCAGCAGTTTCCAATCAAAACTCAAACCATTGCCGCCGGGGAGTAAGCCCTTAGGCGCTTTGGCATCAAATAAAATCAATTCCGCTAGAGATGTGAACGCGTCAGCGGAGGCAATGTCAGTTGCAGTTTCAACTTTAATGGCCTTGATCACGGGTATTTCTGTGAATGCACGGAGTCCTGAAATCCGCAGCGGTGTTTCGCTGCCATGGGCTTGAATGTAATCAGGACTTAATTCAGTTTTGATGGATTGTAATAGCGTATCATCGGCATCTACAACCAAGGCCACAATCCTAGCTTTACCGCGTGCTTGATTGGCTAATGCAACCGCTTGGGCCAATGAAACATTGCGCGGGCTTTTTGCAAAGAATACCAAGCCAACCATGTCAGCACCTTCATCCAACGCGGCTTGCATTGTGATAGCTTCGGACAGGCCACAGATTTTAACTTTGGCCATTATGCCAAACTCTGCAAAATATCATGCGCGGCTTGAGCCGGATCAACAGCACCAGTAATGGCCCGACCGATAACAAGAATGTCAGCACCCGCAGCGATCGCAGCTTTTGGCGTCGCCACCCGCTTTTGGTCATGGGCCGCAACATCGGAAGGGCGAATGCCCGGCACGATGGTGAGGAAGTCTCGGGGTAACGCGTTTCTGATATTGACTAAATCATGCGGGGAGCACACCACACCATCAAGCCCCGCTTCATGCGCGAGCTTTGCCAAGTTTAGCGCATGTCCATCAGTGTGACGGGGATCAAAGCCCGCCGCCCAAATATTTTCATCCGACAAAGATGTGAGGATGGTAACGGCGATGAGTTTCGTGTCACCACGCACTGCATCGCGTGCGGCTTTCATCATGTCCAACCCGCCCGTGGCGTGAACATTGGTAATGGCGGGCTTCAGCGCCATCAAAGATTTCAAACCTTGTGCCACAGTGTTTGGAATGTCGTGCAGTTTCATATCCAAAAATATGGGAATTCCGGTGACGGCCACCGCATCATAGCCACGTGGTCCATGGGCATAAAAAAACTCCATACCTATTTTCATCATGCCAACATGACCCAGCAGAGTTTTGGCCAAAGTTACGGCGCGCTCTAATTCTGGAGTATCCAAGGCTACGCAAATGGGATTAGTTTTGGTCATTTGAAATGAACTAGCGCGAATTTAAGCGTTCCGCAAATGAACCATCACCGCAGCGGCTAAATCTTCCAAGGCCGTGCCTGAGGATTTGAACAGGGTGATCTCGCCATCGGTTTTTCGACCCAATTTACTGCCACTGCACAGCTCAAAAAGATCGCCCTGCACAAGGTCAAAATTAAATTTTCCCTCGTCCTGCGCTTGAATCAAATCCCCCGCTTCGGACTCAGCACCGTGGAGAGTATCTACGAACACCCGTGATAGTGCCACCGCATCCCCGTCGGTTTCGCGCATGGTTGGTTTGAAAGCTCCCGCCAGATCAATATGGGTGCCGGGTTTGAGCCAAGCGCCCTTGATGATGGGAGCGGTCGATGTAGTGAGGCAGGAAATAATATCGGCTTGCGCAACTGCGGATTCAAGCTCTGTCACTGCACTAGCGGCTAATCCTTCATGCGAAAGTTCCTGCGCTAGGCTTTCCGACTTTCCAAATGTACGATTAAAAATCAAAACTGTTTTAATCGGTCGTACTGAAGCATGGGCATGAACGAAATGTTTGGCTAACGCACCTGCGCCGACGATCAGCAAGGTCGAGGAATCAGTGCGCGATAAGTAATCTGAAGCTAAAGCCCCAGCTGCCGCCGTGCGCCGCCTCGTCAACTCTGTGCCATCCATCATGGCGACAGGGGTTCCAGTCGCATTATCGATCAATAAATATGCGGCCTGCACGGTCGGCACATTTAAAGCCGGATTATCAGTTTTCACCGTTACAGTTTTTAACCCCGTGAAATCTTTGCTCCATGCGGGCATCAACAACAATGTTGTGACGGGTGACGTTTCGTGATGATGGCGCACGGGCGTTGCAATCTCATCACGAAAACCTTGGCGCAGCGCCTCGACAATATCCTTATAGGGAGCGGATGCCGCTAGGGACTCAGCTGAAATCCACTTCACGGCATCAGCCCGATATAAGGTGCAATCTCTTGAACGGGAATTTGTGGATTCTTTGCGCTTTCAAGTTCGGTCTGTAACTTAGCAATCTCGTCGCGGCGATCCCGTGCCAGCTTGCGCCATTTGCCATTCGCAAACCAAGAGACAATCCAACCTACTAAAATACCAATAAATACGCCGAAGATGAACAAGGCCCAGAGCGGCATGTTGATCGACAAGATCGGTGATTCAGAGGAGAACGGATCAAGCGATAACCTTGTCCATTGCCGATTGGCCACAGCAAAGCTGATCACCACAATGGCAATGGGTAGACCGACAATCCAACGGAGTATACGGCGCAACGATTAGGCCTTGCTGTTCAGACCGGCACGAAGTTCTTTGCCAGTCTTGAAAAATGGCACGCGCTTTGGCGTTACATCAACGCTTTCGCCGGTGCGTGGATTGCGACCTGTGCGGCCGTCGCGTTCTTTCACTGAGAAAGCTCCAAAGCCGCGCAACTCCACACGAGAGCCGCCTTTCATCGCATCAATAATCTCATCAAAGATTTTATTGACGATGCGTTCCACGTCGCGATGATAGAGATGGGGGTTCTTGTCAGCAATTTTTTGTACGAGTTCAGATTTAATCATAAGCCTCACCCGAATAAGTGAATTGAAAGCACAGGGTGCCAAACTGCAGGCTTCCCGTCAATAAAAAAGGGCCAGCCTCATTTCTGTGAGCTGACCCTCATATTCATTCGCTATATTTATTCAGCGTCTTTCTTCTTCAAAGCGGCCTGTAGAATGTCGCCGAGTGATGCGCCTGAATCAGACGAACCATATTGGGCAACGGCTTCGCGCTCGTCAGCAATTTCCATTGCCTTGATCGAAACGTTGACCTTGCGGGCCTTGGAGTCCATCATGGTAACAAGGCCATCGAACTTTTCACCAACCGCAAAACGGTCAGGGCGTTGTTCGCCACGGTCACGCGCCAAGTCAGCACGCTTCACATAAGCTGTAATGTCGGTGCCGGAAATGCGAACTTCCAAGCCGCCATCTTCAACTTTAAGCACTTCACAAGTCACTTTCGAGCCCTTGCGTGGTGCGCCACCTTCTGAAGGAGCTGAGCTAGCCGACTTCGGAGCCGATGATGTCATTGCAGCACCAGCAGAACCTTCGGTGAGTTGCTTGATGCCCAGTGAGATGCGTTCTTTTTCTTGATCAACATCAAGAACAACGGCTTTCACCATATCGCCCTTTTTGTAATCCTTGATGGCTTCTTCGCCAGCACGCTTCCAATCCAAATCTGACAAGTGAACCATTCCGTCCACGTCGCCATCAAGGCCAACGAACAGACCAAACTCAGTCATGTTCTTCACTTCGCCTTCAAGCACGGTGCCCTTTGGATATTTCGACGCGAATGCGTCCCATGGGTTGGCTTGAACTTGCTTCAGGCCGAGAGAGATGCGGCGCTTGGACGAGTCAATTTCCAACACTTGCACTTCAACTTCTTCTGAAGTGGAAAGGATCTTGCCGGGATGCACGTTCTTCTTGGTCCAGCTCATTTCGGAAACGTGAACGAGGCCTTCAATGCCATCTTCCAGTTCAACAAATGCGCCGTAATCGGTGATGTTGGTTACTTTGCCCTTCACTTTGGTGCCCACGGTGTAACGTTCTGCAACGATTTCCCACGGATCTTTGTCAAGCTGCTTCATGCCAAGCGAAATGCGTTGGGTTTCTGGATTGATGCGAACGATCTGCACCTTCACAGATTGACCAACAGTGAGCACATCCGAAGGATGGTTCACGCGCTTCCATGCAATATCTGTAACATGGAGCAAACCATCAATACCACCAAGATCAACGAACGCGCCGTAATCCGTGATGTTCTTAACTACGCCATCAACCACCTGACCTTCAGCCAAGTTTTGTACCAGTTCAGAACGCTGCTCTGCACGGGTTTCTTCCATCACAGCGCGACGCGACACAACAATATTGCCACGGCGGCGATCCATTTTCAGAATCACGAAGGGTTGCGACACATGCATCAGCGGTGTCACGTCACGAATTGGACGCACGTCAACTTGCGAACCTGGCAAGAATGCAACGGCACCGCCCAGATCAACTGTAAAGCCGCCTTTAACGCGACCAAAGATAACGCCATCAACGCGCTCTGCTTTCGCTGTCATTTCTTCAAGATGCGTCCACGCTTCTTCGCGCTTGGCTTTATCACGGCTAAGAACCGCTTCGCCGAGAGCGTTTTCAATGCGCTCCAAATAAACTTCGACAGTGGAGCCCACTTTAACTTCGGCATCTTTGCCGGGCATCGCAAAGTCCTTCAGGGGAACGCGGCCTTCGGTCTTCAAACCAACGTCAATAATGACGAAGTCGTTTTCAATTGCCAGAACCTTGCCCTTAACAACCGCATTTTCGGTCACGGGGCGGTCGGCATAGCTTTCAGCCAGTAGGCTTTCAAAATCTTCTAAAGTAGGGGTCATCGAAACGGCAGATTTTGCCATAGGGGGTATTTCCTTATCTCATTTCAGGCGGGGCCTTAGCCAACACGACAACTGAAACGTCTGCATACTGCAGCGGGTTAGAGCATTCCAAACGCGAACTTTGCAGGAGGGCTGCAAATCTAAGCGCGCGCTTAAAATAGTTTAGGGAGCATTGCTCCCCGGTGAAGTCTTTCACAAAGCCAAAGCTCTGGTCCTCAAGACGAGGCGTCGCATAGCGCAAATGAGGTCAGGGAGCAAGGCTAGAATCCACGACCGCCCTCCCTGCACTTTGAAGCTCGATTTGACAATAAACAGGTTGAAAGGCCATATTTGGAAAAACCAATCAGGACACGCGCATGACACTCACTTTAGCCTCCGCCCAATTGATAATTTCCAAAGCCTTGGAACATGCCAAGTCGGCAAACTTCAAGGCCCTCGGCATAGTTATATTGGATGCTCGTGGCACTGTGGTTGCGGCGGCAATTCAGGATGGTTCATCGTTGGCTCGGTTTAATGTCGCCCGCGCCAAGGCCAATGGCGTGATCTCATTCAATATGGGATCTCGCGGAATTGAAAAACTGGCCAAGGATCGCCCCCATTTCTTAGCTGGAGCGCTGGGTGTCATCGAAGGTGGCATTTTGCCAGTGCCCGGCGGTGTGCTGATCAAATCTTCGGATGGAAAAGTGCTTGGTTCAGTCGGGGTGTCTGGCGACACATCGGACAATGATGAAGTAGCAGCTCTTGCTGGCATTCAAGCAGCAGGTTTTGTGGGGGATGGTGGTTAATCCTCTTGGCCAAGTGGGCTACTCCGGCACGCCGCTTTGGAAAAAGCTGGGCTTCAAAACGGCCATGAAGGTGATGGCGCTGAACGCGCCACCTCACTATCAATCGCTATTTTCTGATAGTGCCAATGATTGGTTGTGGGTGAGAAAGGATGCTGACGCAATTCATCTTTTCATTTTTGAACCGAGTGAGCTGACCGAAATTTCACGCCTAGCCAAATTCATGCCTCCAGCGAAAATGATGTGGGTATCATGGCCGAAAAAATCATCGCCACTTTCAAAAGGACTGAGCGAAGACCACATCCGCAACACGGCGCTGGCCTGCGGGTTGGTTGATATAAAAGTATGCGCTGTTGATCAGGATTGGTCGGGCTTGAAGCTTACACGGAGAAAAACTCCCTCCTAAGTTATCAGGCTCCAAGCCAGTCCTAATGCGCCGCACAGAGCTAATGTTTTGGGAACACCCAAATGCAGGCGCAATAAGGCCACGGCAGCGATGCCGCTAATAACCAACGCAGCGCCATTAAGAGTGGACCACTCCGGCAACCACGGTTTGAAGACACCGTTCAAACGTTCAACTTTGCCGAACAACACTTGAAGGCCAAACCACACTGACAAATTGAGAATGACGCCAACGACAGCCGCTGTTATGGCAGCAAGGGCAGACGATAGACGTGGAATCTTTGAAATGTACTCAATGTAAGGAGCGCCCGCAAAAATCCATAAAAAGCATGGTGCAAAAGTCATCCACAGGGTGACCGCCGCTCCGGCTATCCCACCCCACAAGCCACCCATATGGCGAGCGGCTGCGAGGTAGCCTACAAACTCAGTGACAAGGATGAGAGGACCGGGTGTGGTTTCGGCAAGACCTAGGCCATCAATCATTTCTGATGCTTTGAGCCAACCATGATTTTCGACGGCGGCTTGGGCCATATAGCTCAAAACCGCATAGGCTCCACCGAATGTCACCATTGCAAGCTTGGAAAAAAATATCCCGATTATTACCAGCACGTGATTGGGGCCAAGCAGGATTACCAGCAGGACGAGTGGCGCCAGCCAAATCGCCGCCCATAATGCCACTGTTGAAAATAAAGTAGAAAAACTTGGTCGCGTTTGGATTGGCGCCGTTGATGCTGCAGAAGAGCGCATAAAGCCAACCAGCGCTGCAGCAATGATTACAAGTGGAAATGGCGCTGCAAAACAATAGAGAGCAAGGAACGCGAAAGCGGCGATCAACCACTCCACTTTACCTTTTAGCGCTCTCTTTGCGACCCGCATGAGGGCTTCAATAACAATGGCCAATACCGCTGCCTTCACGCCAAAAAATATGGCGCTGATCCATGGCAGGTTTCCATAACTGCCATACAGAACAGTGAGGGCAATAACCACGAATGCACCGGGAATAACGAAAAGCAAACCGGCGACAAGCCCTCCTTTAACGCCGTGCATTTTCCATCCGGCATAGGTTGCAAGCTGCATGGCTTCGGGGCCGGGCAGCAACATGCAGAAATTTAATGCGGAGAGAAATTGCTGTTCAGAAAGCCATTTGCGTTCATCAACAATTTCGCGGTGCATCAAAGCGATTTGTCCGGCGGGGCCGCCAAATGAGAGGCACCCAATGCGTGCCCAAACTTTTGTGGCTTCAGCAAACGTTGGTGTTGCGTTCATGGACGCCCCTTGTTGGTAGGCCAATTATGAGTTTCATCGGTTGCATCACGACACCAGCGATAGAACCCATCATAAAGCCCCATGCCTGCATCCAATTGTTCGAGATCATTTGAATGCATGCGTGAAAGACCGAGAGACGCCGCCAGAAGCCCTGCGGCTTCGGGCGCCAGATCAAGCCTTGCTGTGTCAGCCGCGCGAACGATGGTTGCCAATCTCTGCAACGCGTCTGATGTTAAACCAAACTCATTAATCATCACGTCAAACGTGCATAATTCTCCGCGATGGCTCCAATAGGTGTTTTCAATATCGAAGGCTGTGGCGTTGAAGCGTTCAGCCACGGCTGATACTTCTTGCGGTGCGACAAACAAAAAAACGGCCGATGGATCAATAAACCGGCGGATAAGCCACGGACAGGCGATGCGGTCAATCTTAGGTCTGCATCGAGTGACCCAAACTGTACGACCTTCAATGTCTTTTGGCGGGAGTTTGTTTGTCGGAACGAGTGATAACTTAGCGTCTTCCCACGCTACAAAACCCCCTTCCAACGAAACTGCATCTGCCCCCAGGTGGCGCAACCACGCAGACGTCCCTTCGCTGAGCTTGGCGCCGTGATGGCAAACAACGACAACAGATTTACCCGCATAGTCACTGCCCCAATCAGACACTGTTTGATGGCTGCGCTTAAGGCTTGTTGGAATAAGTCGAGGTTCTGCCGTGAAATCTTCGTCGGTGCGAACATCAATAATCACGGGTACATTAGGGGTGCCGATGAGACGGGACAGTTTATCGGATTTGATTGAATTGGGTGTTGCCATAACGGTGCTCTCTCTGATGATGGATGAACACGATTCTTAAGTATGGCACCTTGAGAGGAGATCGCTTTCCCCTAGCGACGAATTTAGGGGTAAGACACAATCTGTCAAGTGTTACTGACAAAATTGTGAATGGTGGTGGAGCCAGGCGGAATCGAACCGCCGACCTCTTGCATGCCATGCAAGCGCTCTACCAACTGAGCTATGACCCCATCGCTGCTCTACGCAGACTTTTAAATTCGGGCGGAACCTAGTTCGGTGCCGCCCGAGTTTCAAGCTAAATATTATTGTTCTTCGTCGTCGTCTTTGCCGCCGCCTTCGACGAGATCATCCATATTGCCTTCGTCTTCTTCTTCGACAAGGAATGTATCATCTTCATCATCATCAGAATTGTCGGCAGCGTCTTCGCCCAGATCAACATCTTCAATGCCGGCGGTTTCGTCGTCAGCCTTTTCTTCGGCTTCAACTTCATCGAGGCTGACCAATTCCACTTCGCCTGACTCGGCTTCTTCACCGGCATCGACGTCATGGGGTTTTGGTGCGGCTTGTGGAACAGCACCAGGATAATCAGCCTTAGACGGCAGAATTGATAGAGCCACAAAGCTGGTTGAGCATTTGGGGCAGGTAATCGGGTCTTTCAACAGGTCGTAAAAACGCGTTGCGCAATTTGGGCAGGTGCGTTTTGTGCCAAGCTCAGCTTTAACCAAGGGAATGTCCTTTCGACGGGAAAACGGGGTTGGGGCGGCTCATGCCACGGCTTTAGCGGAATGTCAAAAGGGGAGTTTGCTTGGGTTTTTGGTGACAGGTTTTTTTAAACCGTGTATCTGGCGGCCATGACCCATATTTCAGCAAACCCAACCCCGCTTATATCGCGCAAAGCCTCCGCTCTAAAAGGCCGCATTAAAGTGCCGGGCGATAAATCGATGTCGCATCGTTCGTTGATGTTTGGGGCCATTGCAACGGGGCAGACGCGGATTTCAGGATTGTTGGAAGCTGAGGATGTAGTGAATACTGCGAGGGCGATGGCTGCCCTTGGGGCAAAAACTGAACGCCTACCAACGGGCGAATGGGTAGTTGATGGTGTTGGTATTGGTGGACTCACTTCTCCAATAGGCGATTTAGATTTTGGCAATTCCGGCACTGGGGTGCGCTTGGCCATGGGATTGATGGCGTCATCGGCGATTACAGCGCGGTGTGTTGGCGATGCCAGTCTGTCTGGGCGTCCGATGGGGCGCGTGACTAATCCGCTCTCTCAATTTGGCACTACGTTTGAGGCTTCCGAAGGCAATAAGCTACCATTGATTATTCATGGTGCGGCCAATGCTAAGCCTATTACCTACACTCTACCTATGGCGTCTGCTCAAGTGAAATCGGCCGTGTTGCTCGCTGGTATTAACACTGCGGGTGTTACGACAGTGATTGAACCGGTGGCAACGCGCGACCACACGGAAAAAATGCTGCAAGGGTTCGGTGCGAAACTCACCGTAGAAATTAAAGATGGGGCACGGCATATTTCCATTGAAGGCAAACATGAATTGAAAGCGCAGACATTAGCTGTGCCGGGTGATCCTTCATCCGCCGCCTTTCCGATGGTGGCTGCACTCATCACTGAAGGCTCCGACATTATAATCGAAAATATTATGTTGAACCCGACGCGCACCGGATTGATCACCACGCTCATCGAAATGGGCGGCAATATTAAAATTGAAAATCGCCGCGATGCGGGTGGTGAAGAGGTGGGCGATTTGCATGTAAAGCATTCGCAACTGCGCGGCATTCGTGTGCCGCCTGAACGCGCGCCATCGATGATTGATGAATACCCGATCCTTTCTGTGGCCGCCTCCTTCGCCGAGGGAACTACGCGCATGGAAGGCCTTGAGGAACTACGCGTTAAAGAAAGTGATCGCCTCGCTGCTGTTGAAGCTGGCCTTCAAGCCAATGGTGTTATGACATCATCGGGCCGTGATTGGTTGGAAGTTTCTGGAGATGGCGCGCCCGGTGGTGGCAAGGTTATCACCCATATGGATCACCGCATTGCCATGTCGTTTTTAGTGATGGGTTTAGCGTCTCGTATTCACACCTCAATTGATGACAGTGCATTTATCGCCACCAGTTTTCCGGGCTTTACAGAATTGCTGAACGGTTTGGGTGCGCGGATTGCACCTGTTCCATGATTATCGCCATTGATGGGCCATCGGCTGCAGGCAAGGGAACCTTGGCGCGTGGTGTGGCCAAGCATTTAGGCTATCATTTTTTGGATACAGGCGCGCTTTACCGGATGGTGGGTTTAAGTGTTTTGCGCGGAGCAACTGACCCGGTGGTGGCGGCGCAGAATTTAAACCCCGCAGAATTCAATGACGCTGACTTGCGCGATGAAAAAGTAGCTCAAGCAGCCTCGAAAGTGGCAGCGATTCCAAATGTGCGAAACGCTTTGCTCAATTTCCAACGCGAATTTGTGCGAAAAAAGCCGGGCACAGTTTTAGATGGGCGAGACATTGGCACCGTGATTTGCCCCGAAGCCGAATTTAAATTTTATGTGACCGCTTCTGTTGCAGCCCGCGCCGAGCGGCGCTTCAAAGAACTTGAGCCCACGGGCGTAACCATTGAAGAAATTGTTGAAGACATCAGGTCGCGTGATGAACGTGACGCAAAGCAGAGCCAGCCTTCCGAGGACGCTATTCTGATTGATACGAGCGAGTTGACAGCAGAGGAATGTTTGAGCGAAGTCATAAAAATTATCGAAGGGGGAATTTGATGCTGAAGTATTTATTGGTTTTTGTGCCGATTACGGCGCTGCTTGAATTTTATGTGCATCCGGCTGACTGGGTTGTTTTTACCAGCGCTGCTCTTTCGATCATTCCAATAGCGGCCTTGATGGGCCAAGCCACAGAAAATCTAGCCGTTAAAACCGGGCCTACGATTGGTGGACTTCTCAATGCCACATTCGGCAATGCCACCGAACTGATCATCGCGTTTTTTGCTTTGCGGGTTGGCAAGATTGAGGTGGTGAAAGCCTCAATCGCAGGCTCGATGATTGCTAATATGTTGCTGGTGCTGGGCCTTGCACTTTTTCTTGGTGGCCTGAAACACAAAAAACAAATCTTCAATAAGGATGTGGCGGGCGCACTTTCCAGCTTGTTGGTGATTGTAATGATAGCCTTCTTGGTGCCTGCCATTTTTGATTTTACGGAGCGCGGCGAAGGGATTTCTCCAGCGCAAACCCTGATCAGCGATGAGAAATTTTCATTGGCCGCCAGCGTGGTGTTGATTGGCCTCTATATCTGCAATCTCATTTTTAGCTTGGTTACGCATAAGGATTTACTTTCAGCTAGCGATGATGAGCATGAAAGTGATACTTGGCCCGTTAGGCGTGGCATTCTCACACTGGTTGTGTGTACGCTAAGTGTGGCGTGGCTTTCGGAAGTTTTGGTTGGTTCGCTGGAAGGATTCTCGCACCAGCTGGGCCTGACAGAAGTGTTCGCTGGCCTCATTATTATTCCTATCATCGGCAATGCTGCTGAACATGCCGCTTCGGTTTTTGCGCTGAAGAACAAATTGGATTTAGCAATTCAGATCGCCTTGGGTGCCACCATCCAAATTGCTTTGCTGGTGGCTCCGATTTTGGTGATTGCTTCCTATATGATTGGCAACCCCATGGACCTTGTCATCCATCGCCCGTTGGAATTGGTTGGTCTTTTTGGTGCAACGGTGATTACCGCAAGTGTGGCCCGCGACGGGGAGACCAACTGGCTTGAAGGTGCGATGCTGTTGGGAGTTTATCTATTGCTGGCGCTGGCGTTTTATTTTTTACCTGTGGCGGTGTGACTAGGGTTTGGAAACCCGCCGCAATGTCAAATTGATCCGACCACCTTCTTTCAGCAAAGTCGAAGTGCCCACATTCACCCTGTCAATGCCGTGAAAGCACAGGCGGGACTCGCCGCCCATGACCAGCACATCGCCGGATGTTAGTTTCAAAGTTGAAGTTTTGCCACCGCGTGTCGTTCCGCCAAAACGAAATATAGCCGTATCGCCCAAAGAAATTGAAACCACGGGAGCTGAAAAATCTTCTTCGTCCTTGTCTTGATGAAGGCCCATTTTGGCGCCGCCTTGATAGAAGTTTACCAAGCAGGCTTCTGGCTCAGCTTGAAAACCGGAAACTTTATTCCAAATATCCAAAATGATTTGCCGCATTTCTGGCCAAGGCGTTCCCACATCGGGGTGCAGCGGTTGATAGCGATAGCCGTTGCGGTCGCTCACCCAGCCTAGGCTGCCAAGATTGGTCATGCGCACTGAAAACGGCCTGCCCGTTCCAGGCATGAGCGGGATGAACAACGGAGCTTTAGCTACGCAAATCCGCAATTCGACCACCAAAGCCTCCTGTTCAGCCCTATCAAGCATCCCAGAATAGTGTTTCATGCCATTATTCATTCAATTCTCTCACTACTAATCCTTGATAGGCCCTGAGACCCTCACTATATACCGCCCGAACGCCAAATCAGACTTTTGATCTGGCAAATTTTTTAATGTGGGGGTTGCGGCCTTCCAGTGCCTGATTGGGGGCTGGGAATTGCACCTGCTAGAGGAGAAGACACTATGGGTAAAGTTATTGGTATTGATCTTGGCACCACCAACTCTTGCGTGGCTGTTATGGAAGGCAAATCAGCCAAAGTGATCGAGAACGCGGAAGGTGCACGCACCACGCCGTCGATCGTAGCATTTAATGCTGAAGGCGAAACTTTGGTGGGTCAGCCTGCCAAGCGTCAAGGTGTAACCAATCCGGAAAATACATTCTTTGCGATTAAGCGCCTGATTGGTCGCCGCATGGAAGACCCGATGGTGGCTAAGGACAAGAAGTTAGTTCCTTATAACATTGTCAAAGGTGACAATGGCGATGCTTGGGTTGATAGCCGCGGCACTAAATATGCGCCTTCACAAATTTCAGCTTTCACTTTGACCAAGATGAAAGAAACCGCAGAGCGTTATTTGGGCGAGCCTGTCACACAAGCTGTGATCACGGTTCCGGCTTATTTCAACGACAGCCAACGCCAGGCCACTAAAGATGCTGGCCGCATTGCTGGTCTTGAAGTGCTTCGTATTATCAACGAGCCAACGGCTGCTGCCTTGGCTTACGGCCTCGACAAGCGCGAAGCCGGCACCATCGCTGTTTATGATTTGGGCGGCGGCACCTTCGACGTTTCAGTTTTGGAAATTGGTGACGGCGTGTTTGAAGTGAAATCCACCAACGGCGACACGTTCCTTGGCGGTGAAGATTTCGACATGCGCATTGTGGATTATCTTGCCGACGAGTTCAAAAAAGAACAGGCGATTGATCTGCGTAAAGACAAGCTTGCTCTTCAGCGTCTGCGTGAAGCCTCGGAAAAGGCCAAGGTTGAACTTTCATCGGCCATGCAGACTGAAATCAACTTGCCCTTTATCACAGCGGATGCTTCAGGCCCAAAGCATTTGGCCATGAAGCTCACCCGCGCCAAGCTTGAAGCATTGGTGGATGATCTCATTCAAAAGACTGTTGAGCCATGCCGCCAAGCTTTGAAAGATGCTGGTGTGACTGCTGCACAAATCGATGAAGTCGTTCTCGTCGGCGGTATGACCCGCATGCCGAAAGTGATCGAAATCGTGAAGCAGTTCTTCGGTAAGGAACCGCATAAGGGTGTGAACCCTGATGAAGTGGTGGCCATTGGTGCTGCTATTCAAGGCGGCGTTCTCAAGGGCGAAGTGAAGGATGTGTTGTTGCTCGACGTAACACCACTGTCACTCGGCATTGAAACTTTGGGCGGCGTGTTCACACGGTTGATTGATCGCAACACCACAATCCCAACCAAGAAAGGCCAAGTGTTCTCAACGGCTGATGACAACCAAACGGCTGTGACCATCCGCGTGTTCCAAGGCGAACGTGAAATGGCGGCTGATAACAAGTCGCTTGGTCAGTTTGACTTGATGGGCATTCCATCAGCGCCACGCGGCGTTCCACAAATCGAAGTAACATTCGATATCGATGCCAACGGCATTGTGAATGTTTCAGCGAAAGACAAAGCCACTAACAAAGAACAACAGATTCGCATTCAAGCCTCAGGCGGTTTGACCGAGGCTGAGATTGAGAAAATGGTGAAAGATGCCGAAGCCAATGCCGCTGACGATAAGAAGCGCAAAGACTTGGTGGAAGCCAAGAACCAAGCCGAAGGTCTGATCCACACCACGCAGAAAACTTTGATTGATGCGGGCGATAAGGTTTCAGCCGATGATAAGGGCGAGATTGAAACGGCTATTGCTGATCTCAAAATCTCGATTGAAGCCGGCGATGTTGAAGCCATTCAAGCCAAGACCACAGCTCTTATGCAGCTTTCCATGAAAATGGGTGAAGCCATGTATAAGGGTGGTGGTGCGGGTGACGGCCCAACGGGTGCTGCTGATAACGACCATAATGACGATGATGATAAAGTTGAACGCGATGAACTCGACGATATTATGGATGCCGAGTTTGAAGAAGTTGACGACAAGAAGAAGTCGTAATTTTTAATCGATAACTAATCATTGCCCTCGTCCGCTTTCGGGCGGGGGCTTTTTCCTGTAGAGACCAAATATGGCCAAGCGCGATTTTTATGAAGTTCTGGGTGTTCAAAAAGGTGCTGACGAAAAAGCACTCAAAACCGCTTATCGCAACCTTGCCAAAAAACTTCATCCCGATGCCAATCATGGCAGCACCGAAACTGACGCCAAGTTCAAGGAATTGAACGAGGCTTACGACATTCTCAAAGATCCGCAAAAAAAGGCCGCCTATGACCGTTTCGGCCATCAGGCCTTTGAAAATGGCGGTGGCCAGCGCCCAGGTGGTGGAGCTGGTTTTGGCCCTGAATTTAATTCGTCAATGTCCGATATTTTTGAAGATCTGTTTGGTGATATGATGGGTGGTGGTCGCGGGGCCAAATCCCGTGGTGGCGCAAGAGGCGGCGGGGCCCAGCGTGGCAATGATCTGCGTTATAATCTCGAAATTAATTTAACCGAAGCTTTCACCGGAAAATCCGCAACTGTGCGTGTGCCATCTTCAGTGTCTTGCGATACATGCAAAGGCTCTGGCGCTAAACCCGGCACTCAACCTACCACCTGCCGCACCTGTAACGGCGCAGGAGCCGTACGTTCGCAATCAGGCTTCTTCACGGTGGAACGCGCCTGCCCCACCTGTGCTGGCCGTGGGCAAGTGATCGCTGATCCGTGTGGAGCTTGTGGTGGTCAAGGCCGCGTCACCAAGGAACGCAACTTGAACGTCACCATCCCTCCCGGAGTTGAAGATGGCACACGTATTCGACTTGCTGGCGAAGGCGAAGCAGGCCTGCGCGGTGGCCCAACGGGTGACCTCTATATTTTCCTGTCCATGCGCCCGCATGAATTTTTCCAGCGTGACGGAGCAGATTTGTTCTGCAAAGTGCCAATCTCCATGGCTACGGCTTCATTGGGTGGTGAAATTGAAGTGCCTACTATTGATGGCAAAAAAGCCCGAGTCACCATTCCTGAAGGCGCGCAAAACGGCAAACAGTTCCGCTTGAAATCTAAAGGAATGCCGGTGCTGCGCTCATCGCAGTCAGGTGATATGTACATTCAAGTGAGTGTGGAAACCCCGGTGAATTTGTCACGCCGCCAGCGCGAATTGATGGCCGAGTTCGACAAAGAAGCCCGCAACAACTCGCCAGAGTCGGAGGGCTTCTTTGCCAAGGCCAAAGCGTTCTGGGATGGTTTTGCGGGGTAGAGAATTCCAAAATTACTTTTGTAGAGACTTGGGAGCCACATTTTTCCAAGCCATGAGCAAAACGCTTTTGAGCAATGCGGCATCGGCTTTGTTCTGATTAACCCACGTCCACCCCATTTTACCCCAATGGCCTTTGTGAGGCTCAATAAGTTCAGGTTCAGCGTTAGTCAGCATCTCTTGTTGTTGAGGTATAAGCTTCACATAGGCGCGACCTTCATTATGGAAGCCCGCAAATATCTTGTTGCGCACTCGAAAATCCGGCTTACCAAAATGGGATTTCTCTTCCACCTCTGGTAAACTTAATGCCAATTGTCTGAAATCACTTTGCATTAATGAGCGCCTTCACCAAATCTTGTGCCTCTACCGAAGCCCAATCAGCGGGGCCGAGCAAACGCCCTGTTTCTTTGCCATTGCGATCAATCAGCAATGTGGTTGGCAAGCCCACCGATTGAATAGCTGCTAATGCAGTAGCTTTAGGATCGATATAAAGCGCCAGATTATCTGCTCCAGCCTCTTTTAAAAATGCGGACGAAGCCTCCGCCCCCTTTAAATCTTCGCTGATGGCCACCACTTCAAATTCAGGAGACCCCAAGAGTTTTTGCAATTGCGCCAATTCTGGCATTTCCTTGCGGCAGGGCGCGCACCATGTGGCCCAGAGGTTGACGAGAACCACACGGCCTTTCCAGTTCGAGAGGTCTTTCACAGCGCCAGTGCCATCGGCAAAGCTGAAAGCTGCAATATCCTTGGGGCTCGGATGTTTAATAAATGCGGCCATGGCAGACGCTGGAGCATCAGACACCTTGCGTTCACCGCCTTGAAACCAGTAAATGCCTCCAGCACCAACCAGAATGACAAGCAGAGCGGTCATTATTTTCGGGTTCATAGTTTCACTCTCGTTTGCGACAAAGGATATTTGATGACTAATAAAATGTGGGGTGGCAGGTTTGCGCAAGGCCCTTCTGCCATAATGGCGGAAATAAATGCATCAATTGATTTTGATCGGCGCTTGTACGCCCAAGATATTGCCGCGTCCAAAGCGCACGCTGCCATGCTGGCCAAACAAGACATTATCACCAAGGCCGATGCTACCGAAATTCGCAAAGGTCTTGATTTAGTGAAATCTGAGATTGACGCAGGCACCTTCAAATTTGTGGCGGCACTTGAAGACATTCACATGAATGTCGAGTCTCGCCTCAAAGAACTGATTGGCGAAGCGGCAGGCCGTCTGCACACGGGCAGATCACGCAATGACCAAGTGGCAACCGATATGCGGCTTTATGTGAGAGATTGCGTGGATGCTTTAGATGCGGCTTTGCAAGATTTGCAACTGGCCTTGGCAACTAAAGCCGAAGCCCACGCCGCAACTCTAATGCCGGGCTTCACGCATTTGCAATCAGCCCAACCCGTCACCTTCGGCCATCATATGCTGGCTTATGTGGAAATGTTTGCGCGAGATCGATCACGGCTGGCTGATGCCAAAAAGCGCCTGAATGAAAATCCACTGGGGGCTGCTGCCCTTGCTGGCACGTCCTATCCTATTGATCGGCATGTCACGGCAAAAGACTTGGGCTTTGATTCACCTATGCGCAATTCTATGGATGCAGTGTCGGCTCGCGACTATGTTTTAGAAGTTCTTGCTGCATGCACCATTTCATCCATCCATCTTTCACGGTTAGCCGAAGAAATTGTGATCTGGTGCTCAGCGCAATTTCGCTTCGTGAAACTTTCAGATAAATTCACCACCGGCTCTTCCATCATGCCGCAGAAGCGCAACCCTGATGCAGCCGAACTTGTGCGCGCCAAACCAGGCCGCATTTTGGGGGCCTTCACTTCTTTGGCCATGGTGTTGAAGGGCCTTCCATTAACTTATTCCAAGGACATGCAGGAAGACAAAGAACTGACCTTTGATGCACTCGATAATTTCGCTTTGGCCATTGCGGCCATGACTGGAATGGTGCGCGATATGGAGCCACAAGTTAAAACTTTGAAGGCTGCGGCCAATGCTGATTATTCCACCGCTACTGATTTGGCGGATTGGCTGGTGCAGACGCTTAAAATGCCGTTCCGTGAGGCTCATCATGTCACCGGCCGCGTGGTGGCCTTGGCTGAAAAAAAATCCTGTACACTTTCGGAACTTTTGTTAGAAGACTTGCAAGCCATCCACTCTGGCATCACCAAGGACGTTTTTAAGCGTCTCACTGTTGAAGCCTCTGTGGCGTCTCGAACAAGCTTCGGAGGAACTGCACCTTCTAATGTGCGCCGCGAAGCCAGACGTTGGCTACGAGCCTCGAAAGGGAAGTGAGCGGTGATGATATTTCTTAAACAAGCCATTCTAGCGGCCATCATCGTCTCCACCCTTGCGAGCTGTGGCGTGAAGGGTGACCCTGAAGCGCCAAAAGTAAATCTCACCAGCCAGAATTAAATCATGCATCACTTCGCTTATAAAGATGGCGTTCTCCATGCCGAGGGTGTGAACCTAAAGCAACTTGCTGAAGACGTGGGCACACCTTTTTATGTTTATTCGACAGCAACCTTAGAGCGTCACTTCAAAGTGATGAATGATGCCTTTGCGGGCACCGAGCATTTGCTGTGCTACGCCATGAAAGCCAATTCCAACCAAGCGGTTTTGAAAACCATGGCAGCATTGGGTTCTGGCATGGACGTGGTTTCTGAGGGTGAATTGCGCCGTGCCTTGGCCGCTGGCGTACCAGCGCGTAAAATCGTATTTTCTGGTGTTGGAAAAACGGCCAAGGAAATGGGTCTGGCTCTGCGAGAAGGCATTGCCTGTTTCAACGTAGAATCCGAACCTGAATTAGAATTGTTGAGCCAAGTGGCTTCGCGTGTTGGCCAGCGGGCTTCTGTATCAATTCGCGTGAACCCAGATGTGGATGCCAAGACACACGCTAAAATCACCACAGGAAAAGCCGATAATAAATTCGGAATTTCTTATCTCCGGGCTTCTGAAGTTTATGCCCGCGCTGCTGCCCTTCCCAACATTGATGTGGTGGGAGTGGATATGCATATCGGCAGCCAGATCACCGAACTTGCCCCTTTCGAACAGGCCTTTAAATTAATGGCCATTCTGGTTGAGCAATTGAAATCCGAAGGCCATAACATTCGTCACTTGGATTTAGGCGGCGGACTTGGTGTGCCTTATCGCGGCGACAATGATATTCCGCCACATCCCGATGAGTATGCTCAAATGGTTAAGCGTACTCTGGGGCATCTGGGGCTTAAATATATGATGGAGCCGGGTCGCATGATTGTGGGTAATGCTGGCATTTTAGTGAGTCGCGTTATCTATGTGAAGGAAAACGAAGGCCACACGTTCATCATTCAAGACGCCGCTATGAACGATCTCATTCGCCCAACCCTTTATGATGCGTTTCACGAAATCATTGCGGTTGAAGAATCTCGTAACGCAGAAGCGCAAGAAGCCGATGTCGTGGGGCCAGTGTGCGAAACTGGTGATTACCTAGCCAAAAAGCGCCGGATGCCAAAACTTGAGCAAGGTGATCTCCTCGCCACCATGACGGCTGGCGCCTATGGCGCGGTGCAGTCTGGCACCTATAACACCCGGCCTTTGGTTGCTGAAGTTTTGGTCAATGGTGAGCAATGGGCATTAGTACGCCCGCGCCAAACTTACGAAGAGTTGATTGGTTTAGACAAGCTTGCCCCTTGGCAATAGCCTGTCCAATTTTCGCCAGCTTGTGGTATAGACTGCTGCTATGAGCGAGAATCTCAATCTTAAAATTAGACTGCAACAGGCCGCTCTGTTTTGGGAAGGACTGTGGGACGCCGTTCAAAAGCCACTTCTTGTTTTGGGTTTGGCTTTGATTATTGTGGCTTCCGGCGTGTTGGCGGATTTGCCAAAATACGCAAGCCCCGCGATTCTCTTCGGTTTGGCGCTGGCGTTTATTTATTCTCTCAAAAATTTTTTTAGTCTTAAATCACCACAGCGTCTGGCCGCCATGCGCCGCATGGAAAATATTTCAGGCGTGCAACATCGTGGACTTTCGAGTTTTGATGATGCGTTAGTTGTTGAATCACAAAATGCTGCGACAGCCTCTTTGTGGGAAGAGCACCAGCGACGGAAATTAGCCGTGCTTGCCCGTGTTAAAATTGATGGGCCAAAATCCAATTGGCGGGCGTTTGACTCTTCCGCGTTGCGTGTGCCTGTGGTCTTAGGGGCTTTTGCAGCTGTGTTACTCGGCCCCGGCGGTCTTTTGACCAATGTGCAAAATGCGATGACACTTTCCAGCCCTGTGGTTTTGCCGCCCGTTACCATCGATGCCTGGTTGAAACCACCCGCTTATACTGGCAAGGCACCTCTGCTGCTCACCAGTGCCGCGATGAAAGATAAATTGGTAGATGGCAGAGATATTCTGGTTGCGGAAAATGCGCTGTTGACCTTGCGCGTGCAAGGTTCATCACGTCCGAAATTGGTGTTTTATTCGGCTGGTGTTGCACCCAGTTCTGAAACCGAAATTAAATCAATGGCGGCTAAAACGGCAATAACTGATTCTGGTTTTACGGCTGATGTAAAACTTGATCGTCCGGCGATTGTAAAGCTTTTGGATGGCAACACTGAACTCGCCTCATGGCCCATCTCTCTCATTCCCGATGAAGCGCCAAAAATAAAATTAGTGGGTGAGCCGCGCTCGGAAAAATTGGGTGGACTTAGCATCGGCTGGGAGATGGCTGATGATTATGGTGTAAAATCAATAACTGCCGAAATTTCATTGGCTGATGAGCAGGAAAATGGACTGGGATTTGAAGGCAACGGGGTGTTTCTCTATGATCCGCCTGTTTTCAAAATTACCAATTTCAAAAATAATGCAAAGTCAGACGCAGGCACCACCACTCAAGAATTGGCTTCGCACCCTTGGGCAGGCCTCTTTGTTGAAATCACGTTGACAGCTGTTGATGCCGCAGGTCATGCGACAACGACAAAGCCCACGCGGTTCAAATTGCCGGAACGCAACTTCTTTAAATTCCTGAGCAAGGCCCTCATTGAGCAGCGCAAGAAAATCATTCTTACCCCCGATGAATCGCCGAACGTGGCGACTGTGCTGGATGCTATATTGGCTTATCCCTATAGCATCAACGATAAGAGCAGGTTCATTCTCGGCCTAGCCTATATCAAATCTGAACTGGCAAGTGCAGGTGACACGGACACGATTGTAAGTGCAGTCACAGATTTATGGCCTCTTATTGTGGCCATTGAGGATGGTGAGTTGGCTGATGCCCGTGCTGAACTGCGATCATTAAAGCAGCAGTTAGAGCAGGCTTTACGCGAAGGTGCGCCGCCGGAAAAAATTGCCGAGCTCATGGATAAAATGCGCAAAGCCATGGATAAACTTTTGAGCCAAATGCAAAAAGAAGCTGAAAAACGCCAAGCAGAGGGTGGACCAAAACCAGAAGGACGCCCCATCACCAAAGACGAATTACAAAGCATGTTGGATCAAATTGAAAAACTTTCGAAGAGCGGATCGAAAGATGCGGCTGAGCAAATGCTGTCGGAACTTGATAAACTATTGCAAAATTTGCAACCCGGTGGAACCGACCAAAGCCAAAATGGTGACCCGGGCTTGCAAGAGAAAATGGATGAGCTTTCAGACTTGATGCGTCGCCAACAACAGCTGATGGATGAAACGCAGAAGATGGATCCGAATGGCAGTGGCGACAAACAAGGCCAAGGTCTTTCAGACAAACAGGGGAAATTAGGTGATCGCCTAGACCAGTTGAGCCGTGACCTTGGTGGTGACCCTAAGGAGATGTTTGGGGATGCTTCTAAAAAGATGAAGGATGCCCAAGGCTCATTGCAAGAGGGTTCAAAGGAAGAGGCCTTGAGACAGCAAGGTGAAGCCTTGAAGGACATGCTGGGCGGCGCTAAAAAACTCGGTAAGAAACTTTCAGAACAGGGCCAAGGCAAGGATGGTCAGGCTGGGGGCAAAGATGACGATCCGCTTGGTCGGCCACGTGCCACCCATAGCCCGCAAACTGGCCCTGATAAAAATCTAGTTCCATCAGAAATGGCTAAGCGCCGTGCCCGCGAGATTCTGGAGAAATTGCGCAATCGTTCGAATGATCAGAATTTGGGTGAGACCGAGCGCGGCTATATTGAACGACTGTTGAAAGGCCTTTATTAGGGATCCCACAACCCGTGCAAGCGTTGTGCGCCAGCTTGGCCAAAGGCAATGAGCACGGCGCGGCGGCGTGAAGCATGTAGTGAATGGACCGACGCATCTCGCATAATTTCTGCTCCCCATTGATCGGCAACAATGAGGCCCGCTTCAAGTGGAATTAAATCTGGGTCCATGGTTGGCGGGATAGCGAATGAAAAGTGATCACAATATTCGCGGTATTCCGGCCATTTATTATCGGCTCTAAAATCTTCTGGTGATGATTTTATTTCAATAATCCACAGTGTGCCATCGGGTTTCAAACCAATCACATCTGCACGCCTTCCCGAAGCTAAGGTAAATTCAGTGAGAATTGAAAAATTGTGGGCGCGCAATAGCCGCCCCACACCGCGTTGAATGGCTGCTGCCGTTTCGGATTGGCGACCATCAGGTTTTAATGCGGATGCCGGAATATCCACGCCTATTCCTCGTCGAATTTATCGGCCACCAGTTTTTCAAGAGCGCTCATCGCTGCTTCGGCTTGGGGACCAGATACATCAACAGTGATTGATGAACCAATGCTGGCAGCCAACATCATAAGCCCCATAATCGACGTGCCGGGAACGGTCTGGCCATCTCTACTGACAGTTACGTTGGCATCAAAACCCTCAGCACATTTCACAAATTTGGCTGAAGCCCTTGCATGAAGGCCGCGCTGATTGGTGATTGCAAGTTCACGCGTAAGAGTGGCCATCAATCACCCAAAACTTGGCTTGCAATATTGATATATTTGCGACCGGCATCTTGGGCTGCGGCTGCAGCTTTGTGCAAATTACTGTCTTTGCGCACCCGCGCCAACTTCACCAGCATGGGTAAATTTAAACCTGCTACAACTTCAACGCGGCCTTCTTCGAGAAGAGAGATTGCTAAGTTGGAGGGAGTGCCACCAAACATATCGGTGAGCACCATAGCCCCAAAACCCGTATCGACCCTCGCGATGCTGGCGGCAATATCGGCGCGGCGCACGTCCATGCGGTCATCGGGACCAATGCAAATGGCCTCCATATGCGTTTGCTTGCCCACCACATGTTCTAATGCGTGGATGAACTCTTCGGCCAGACGACCGTGCGTGACGAGCACCAACCCAATCATCGTAAACCTACTCCGTAACCCATCATCCCGTTCGCCCCATATTTTGCCAAAGCATAACTAGCGCGTTTTTATAGCAGATGAAAAGCATTTGCTGCGAAGTTTTGCAGGCGCTGCTGCCGCATGGCCATCAATAGCGAGGCGGGGCAGTTCGACCCCCAATATCATGGTGGATAATTCATCTGGCTCTGGCATGCGCGAGATTTCAGACGCTGGAACTAAGTCGACGACAAGACTTAACACAATGTCCTGAACATAGTCCAAACTCATAATACCTTGGCCCCGAATTTCGAGTAATCCGGCCAGCGCTGACGCAGGTTTAGCGTAAATTTTATCGTTGATCAGTGTAAGTATCACTTGATCATCAGCCACTAAGGTGGCGCGTTGTGGTGTGTGACCGAGTCCAAAACCCTCGCCATCTATTAGCCGCATCACCAATTCTGACTTACCGCTGCCGGACGGCCCACGGATCAAAACGGCTTTGCCCCCAAAGGCCACACAGCTGGCGTGAATTTGGGTGGTTTGGCTCATTGATGATCAGCTACTCTCCAGCCCTCAGGCAGGGCCGGAATGCGGACAATAAATCTGGCGCCCAGAACGGGTCTTTCTGCATCACTCTCGGCTTTGCCCAAACGATTCTCTGCCCAGATGCGGCCCTTGTGAGCTTCAACCACCTGGCGCGAAATGGCCAGCCCAAGACCCGAGTTACGGCCAAAACTTTGCGACGGACGATCCGTGTAAAATCGCTCAAACACGCGTTCAAGATTTTCAGGACGAATGCCGGGGCCATGATCCTCGACCCGCACTTCTACATCTTCTCCAACGCGCCGGATGCGCACATGAAGTTTCGTCGAGGGGGCGGTAAAGGAACGGGCATTGTCGATCAAATTTCGGAACACTTGGCCCAACCGAGAGTCATTACCGAGCACAGTATATTTTAGTTCGGCCTTTGATTTTGCAGTGATTGGCTGCACCACCAATAAAATTTCGGCTTGGCCTTCTTTTGCTGTTTCATTGGCAAGACCCACGATGCCGCCCAGGAGTTTTGCTAAATCGACCGGGTGGATATCAGCACGGGCTAATTCGGCATCTAATCTCGAAGCATCAGAAATATCAGTGATCAAACGGTCCATGCGCTTTACGTCATGTACAACAATTTCAATGAGCCGCGCACGCTGCTCATCCGTTTTAACAAAACCCAATGTCTCAACGGCGCTGCGAAGCGATGTGAGGGGATTCTTCAATTCGTGGCTCACGTCAGCGGCAAAGGCTTCAATGGCATCAATGCGTTTATAAAGTGCGCCTGTCATGTCGCGGAGCGAACCTGAGAGTTGTCCAATCTCATCAGAGCGTGACGTAAAATCAGGAATTTCAACACGCTTGTTAATTCCTCGCCGCACGCGGTCAGCTGCTGCCGAGAGCCTGCGAATGGGCGATGCAATGGTGCGGGCCAACAATGTTGAAAGCAAAAGAGCCACCAATGCAGCAAAACCAAATGTGTAAAGCACGATGCGGCGTTCGGCACGCAACACACCATCGATTTCTCCACCCTGCGTGGATAGAATAAGAGCCCCTAGCACAGCCCGAAAGCGTTGCACCGGAACTGACACCAAAACAATTATTTCACGATTTTCGTTGAGGCGAACAACACTCACCGAAGCGCCATTCAATGCCGCGGCGACTTCGGGCACGCCACGATTATTGTCGAGGCCATAGTCTAAATGCACTGGGTAATCATAGGCGAAGAACCAATCAAACACAGTGTTCACCGCGCGATAAAACATATTATCTCCGGATTTGTTCGCCGCAATATCGGTTTCCACAATATCATTGCTGCCATAGAGATAGCTGGAATCCACCACCATGCTGCCACTGGAATCAATAATCTGAGCGCGAATTGTCGTGTTGGCCAGCAAGCGCTTCAACACCGGGCCTGCAGTATCAGGACTGATAGGAAAATCGAGATTGCTTTGCTCGGTGTCTGCATTTTTAGCCGAGTCATCCAATGAATCCGGATTAATGACAATCGAACTTGTGTCAGCAGTGGCAGAGCCTGCCACTGCTGCTGCAATGATTTGACCCTGCACCATTAAACTTTGCACACGAGCATTGATCAGTCCCTGACGGAACTGATTAAAATAGAGAATGCCGAGGGCCAACACGACGAGGCCCAAAATATTGATGAGCGCAATACGCGTGGTGAGACTTGGCAATGCAAATCGTCGCCACAGTCCACGCTTTGGTTTGGGTGAGGCATGGAGATCGTCAGCATCATGCAACTCTTCAGTGTCATGGCGCTCGGTGTTGTCGCTGCCTAGCAATTATTGTTCCTTGAAACGGTAACCCACGCCATAGAGCGTTTCGATGCCATCAAAGGCTTCATCAACCTGATTAAATTTTTTGCGCAGGCGCTTGATGTGGCTGTCGATGGTGCGGTCATCAACATAGACTTGATCATCATAGGCGGCATCCATCAAAGCATCGCGGCTTTTTACAATGCCGGGGCGAAGAGCCAGAGCTTGCAGAATGAGAAACTCGGTTACGGTGAGGGTCACATTCTGACCAACCCAAGTGCAGGCATGACGGTCTGAATCCATGACCAATTTGCCACGCTCAATAATCTTAGTGGAGTCGGTTACAATTGGGGTGCCATCACGCGGAGCGGCACGGCGCATCACGGCTTTTACACGTTCCACTAACAACCGTTGCGAGAAGGGCTTCTTGATAAAATCATCGGCACCCATTTTGAGGCCGAAGAGTTCATCAATTTCATCATCCTTTGAAGTGAGGAAGATCACCGGCAAATCCGTTTTTTGACGAATGCGGCGAAGCAATTCCATGCCGTCCATACGGGGCATTTTGATGTCGAAAATAGCCATGTCGGGAGGGTTATCTTGCAAGCCCTGAAGGGCTGCAGCACCGTCATTATACTTCTGCACGGTATAACCTTCGGCCTCAAGCACCATGCCTACTGAAGTTAAAATGTTGCGATCATCATCTACTAAAGCCACTGTTGGCATATACGTCATCCCTGTTATTGTCGTCACAGTTCGATAGGTATGAAACTGGAACAAATTGTGGCAGACACATTAGAACCGAAAGCTGGAAAATGAAAGAGACGGCCAAAGCGGTTTTATTGCGCGCAAAAACCGGGACGCTTTCAGTCTTGGATTTTGAAACTGGAGCGCCCTTTGGTGCGCTCGTGAATGTGGCCACTGACGGTGCAGGTCTACCACTCTTTCTGTTCTCTAATCTAGCCCGGCACACCAGATCTCTACTGGTCAATCCCACTGCCAGCCTTCTGGTGTCTGAACTTCCTGCCGAGGGTGACGCTTTGACCGGATTTCGCGCGACTATTGTGGGCAGAGTTTCTGAAATTAAAAATGATCCGGCCCAATATCTTGCTAAGCACCCTTATGCTGAGATGTATATTGGATTTGGTGATTTTGGATTTTGGCGCATGGAGCCTCAAAAGATTTATGTGGTTGCGGGGTTTGGACAGATACGAAGTTTTAAGTGGGAGGACTAAACCGTTAGGTCCGCCACGGCACTCTCCTCAATCACCGTCTTTATATTCAACAGATCATTGCTTGCGATCCAGTTCTTTGCATAAGCCAAATCAAAGCCGTGCCCAAGCCAACGTTTGATGAGGCGCTGCTCTAGTTCTTCAATTGGTTCAGACAGAAAAATTGTAAAATCAAATAGTGGCTTCAACGATTCCCATGGTTTTTGTTTCAGCAGCAGGTAATTACCTTCGATGATAACGAACTTGGATTTTTCTGTTACCAAATCTGCGGCTGCCCGTGAAAGTTCCATCGTGCGATCGAACACTGGAATCGCGATTTCAGCTTCGCGGGCTTTGATACGGCGAAGCAGAATTTCAAATCCACGCACATCATAAGTATGGGGCGCGCCCTTTCTTGATCTGTGGCCCCGTTGATTTAAAATTGTATCATCAAAATGAAAGCCGTCCATGGAAACAACGATTGCTGTTTCACCTTGAGCGATCAAAGCGTCAGCCAGGTTTTCGGCAAGGGTGGATTTTCCAGACGCAGGAGCACCAGCAACGCCCACCATATAACGCAAAGCCTCACCCGATTTTGTTCGGATGAGGCTTGCAAGTTCAATCGCGTTTGGCATTAGGTGCCTAGGAGTTCCGGTGGTGGTTCTTTGGCACCAGTCATCATGGCCACAGCATCGGACATCGAAAAATCTTTCGAGTTGATGGTGCAAAGCCTGCGGCCGAGGCGATGGATATGAATCCGGTCACACACTTCAAACACATGCGGCATGTTATGCGAGATTAGAATGATCGGCATGCCACGCTTTTTAACGTCGCGGATCAATTCCAACACGCGCCGTGATTCTTTCACGCCGAGAGCAGCAGTTGGTTCATCCATGATCACCACTTTTGAACCAAAGGCAGCAGCACGTGCCACAGCCACGCCTTGGCGTTGACCGCCAGACAGGGTTTCAACCGCTTGGTTGATGTTCTGAATGGTCATCAAACCCAGTTCAGACAATTTATCGCGCGCGAATTTTTGCATCGCGGCACGATCCATCATGCGGAAGAAGGTACCAAGAGGACCCGGTTTTCTAATTTCACGACCCAAGAACATGTTGTCTGCAATCGAAAGTGCAGGCGACAGTGCGAGATTTTGATAAACCGTTTCAATGCCAGCATCACGACCATCTTGTGGTGAGCGGAAATGCACGGCTTTGCCATCCAGCCTGATCTCACCGTGGTCAGGTGTAACCGCACCTGCCAAGGCCTTGATCAAAGTGGACTTACCAGCGCCGTTATCGCCGATCACTCCCAGAATTTCATCTGGGTAGAGATCGAAGTCGGAGCCATTGAGGGCCACGACTGTGCCATAGCGCTTACTAAGGCCACGGGCCTGCAAAATTGGCGTACGCGTTGTCCCAGATTTTGTCATTGTGAAGCCCTCCGCAACCATTGGTCAATGGCAACTGCGACGATAACCAAGCAGCCCGAAGCAAAAAGCTGCCAATAAGAATCAACACCAGCCAATGCTAGGCCGGTGTTAAATACACCCACGATAATGGCACCGAGAACCGAACCTACAATCGAGGCGCGGCCACCAAACAGCGAGGTGCCACCGATCACCACGGCGGTGATTGAATCGAGGTTCACGGTTTCAAAGGCGATGGGTGAAATAGAACCTACGCGACCAATAGCAATCCACGCGCCAAAGCCGCAGATTAAACCGGCAACTGCATAAACTGAAATCAATGTGCGATCGAGTTGTATGCCTGAAAGTTTTGCGGCTTCAGGATCATCCCCGATAGCATGGACGTGGCGGCCCCACGCAGTTCGGTTCAGCATATACCATGCGAGAAGAGCCAAAAGAATGAGCGCAAAACTGCCATAGATGAAATTGGCTCCACCCACATTGATGCTGTTGCCAAACCACAAGAGTCCGGGTGCCTTTGCGTCAAGATCAGCAGGGCGAACAGATTCAGAGCCTGTGTACCAAAATTTCAATGAATTAAAGACATAAACTGTTCCTAAGGTAACGATAAAAGGTGGAATGCGCGCCTTAGTGACAAGAACACCATTCAAAGCGCCCATCAAGGTACCAATGGCCATGCCGCAAGGAATGGCAAGAAAAACGGGTACGCCTTGAATCGTCGCAAGTCTGCCCATCACCATCGCAGAAATTACCAACATAGCGCCCACTGAAAGGTCAATACCCGCCGTAAGAATAACAATTGTCTGCGCAATCGCCACGATGCCTACCACCGTAACTTGTTTAAAGATCAACGAAAGGGTGCTTGGTGTCAGAAAATTATGCGCAAATCCAAAACATAACACGGATACGACGAGGATGATGGCCGGAATGGCCGTTGGGTAATCGCGCAAGAACCCCCGCGCGCGCGATAGCAGTGTGTTGTCATCTTCAGCAAACGACGCCACAGCCGTGTCGGCCTGATGCAATTTGGCTTCGAAATCTGAAATTGTTTTTGTAGGTGCAGATCCATCAGCTGCCACCGGCTTAACCATAATCAGCTTTGATGGAATTGGCTCTGCTAGCGATGATCGCCCGGATTTGGTTTTCGCCGCGCTTTTTTTCGCAGCTTTTGGCTTTGTTGCCATGTTGCCCTCTTTTTTTGACGTTCCCAAGCTTTGTTCATTCGTGTCGCTTTGCGGACACTTCATAAACGAAAGGCGACGTTATCGCCGCCTTTCGCATTATTCAAGTAGTTAGGTTAATATTAGCCCCAGCACTTAGCTGTGCCTTCCTTTGAATCAATCGACTTAACGCCATCAGCTGGCTTGTCGGTGATCAAGTTCACACCAGTGTTCATGAATGTGAGGCCTTCAGTAACAGTTGGCTTGGTGCCATCCTTAGCGAAAGCAGCAATTGCTTCGATGCCCTTTGAGGCCATCAACAATGGATATTGTTGCGAAGTTGCGCCGATCACGCCAGCTGCAACGTTGGCAACACCAGGGCAGCCGCCGTCAACTGAAACGATGAGAACGCCTTTTTCCTTGCCAGCAGCTTTGAGAGCGGCAAATGCGCCTTCAGCAGCTGGTTCATTGATGGTGTAAACAACGTTGATGTTTGGTTCTTTAGCGAGCAATGTTTCCATGGCTTTTTGGCCGCCTGCTGGGTTTGCACCTGTAGCTTCATGACCAACAACGCGAGCGTCTTTTTCTGAAGCCAAAACTTTCAGATCTGGAACATCAATGCCGAAGCCCTTGAGGAAGCCAGTGTCGCGCAAGACGTCAACCGAGATATTTGTCTTATCGATGTCAAGCATCGCAATCTTGGCATCTTTAGCAGCATCGCCGAGTTGAGCCTTGGCCCAAGCACCAATCAATGTGCCTGCTTCAAAGTTGTCTGTTGCGAAAGTGATGTCTTGTGCTTCAGAATCGCCCAGTGGTGTGTCGAGCGAAATAACCAGAATGCCAGCAGCGCGGGCTTTCTTGAGAGCAGGACCAGCGTCATCGCTTGATGGAGTGATGAGAATGCCCTTGGCACCAGCAGCGATGCAGTTTTCAATGGCAATGATTTGTGGAGCAGCGTCGCCGTCTTTTTCGCCAGCGAAAGCTTGCAGATCAATGCCAGCAGCAGTTGCTGCAGCAGTTGCACCTTCCTTCATCTTAACGAAGAAGGGGTTTGTGTTGTTCTTGGTGATCAAGCAAGCTGGTGTGCCAGCAAACGCTGCTGATGCAAAGCCTGTGAGTGCTACGCCGACGAGGGCAGCTTTAAGAATAGACTTCATTAGAATTCCTCCCATGGAACGGCCCATGCAGGGCCATAAATAAAATGAACTAGTTTACGATCGAAGGGCAAACGTTGACCGCGTGTCCCGCTTTCAATTCTTATCATGGACGGAAAAATAAGAGCCTGTCAATAAGTAAATCCACTTGATTTATTATTTGACAGTTAAAGCGGCATAGGAGAAGGTCCGTCCCAAGGGTCAAACTTGCCGGATAAACAGGCAAAACAGGAAGTTATCGTGAACAGTGAACGCAACACAGGGGAAAAGGGCTCGACTGCTGGCCCAACCTTGGCGCGTGGTACTACCCAAAATGGGGTTAGACTTTACAATGAACGTTTGGTGCTATCGCTCATCCGGCAATATGGCGCCGTGCCAAAAGCGGAGTTAGCGCGGTTGACGGGGCTTTCAGCACAGACTGTTTCAGTGATTGTGCGCTTGCTTGAAAAAGACAAACTTGTCGTCAAAGGCAAACCTCAGCGTGGCAAGGTGGGGCAACCGCTTACGCCATTTGCGCTTAATCCCGATGGCGCATTTTCAATTGGACTCAAAGTGGGCAGGCGTTCCGGGGATTTGATGTTGCTTGATCTCACCGGAACAGTGCGCAAAAAAGTTTATAAGCCTTACCGTTTTCCAGCTCCTCAAGAGCTTTTAACTTTCGTATCGACGAGTTTGGATGAATTATTGTCGGAACTTTCATCCGAACAACGCGAGCGGGTGTCGGGGCTCGGGATTGCAGCACCTTTTGAGCTTTGGAACTGGGAAGAGGCTATTGGTGCGCCGCGCGATGTTATGGAAGCATGGCGGGGATTTGATTTGGCCGCAGAGCTTTCCAAACTTGGTCATTGGCCTGTACATTATTGCAACGATGCTACGGCAGCTTGCGCGGCTGAATTACTTTTCGGCAAGGGCAGTCAGCATCGCAATTATGCATATTTTTATGTTGGCTATTTTATCGGCGGCGGTGTCGTTATCAATGGCCATATTTTCCAAGGCCAATCTGGCTATGCTGGTGCGATGGGGCCATTGCCCATCAACGTGCAGGGTCAAAAACCGCAGCAACTTTTACATCATGCCAGTCTTTATGTTTTGGAAAATCAATTGCAGGCCGCAGGGCTTGATCCGATGTTGCTTGCGAAGTCCCCCGACGATTGGACTGGTATCGAAAAGCAACTTGATGCGTGGCTCGATCAAACTGCAAAGAGCCTTGCTTATGCCAGTGCGGCAAGCATATCGGTGATTGATTTCGAAGCGATTATTATTGATGGCGCTATGCCCACCTATGTGCGTGCTGATTTAGTTTTGCGCACACGGGTTGCCTTGCAAGAGCTTGATCTTCGCGGTTTACCAAACTTCACAATTGACGAGGGCAGCATCGGCATTGATGCCCGCGCATTGGGCGCTGCTAGCTTGCCATTATTTGCAAATTTTATTATCGATCGCGACGTTTTATTCAAAGAGGCCATCTAAATGTTAAAAGGCATAAACCCGCTGTTGGGACCTGAGCTTCTCAAAGTTCTCCGCTCTATGGGGCATGGCGATGAAATTGCGATTGTCGATGGCAACTACCCGGCTGACACCGATGCCAAACGATTGGTGCGCATGGATGGACACAGTGCTACCGATATTCTTGATGCAATTTTGTCAGTGATGCCGTTGGAGGAAATGCTTCCAGATTGTGCTTTCCGTCCCGCAGCACAGAATGACCCTAAACTCATGGAACCCGTATTTGCTGATTTTGAGCGTGTCGTGAAACAACATGAACCCCAACGCCATATCTCGGTTTTAGTTGGTGTCGCGTTCTATGACCGTGTAAAGGCTTGTTATGCCATTGTCGCCAGCAGTGAAGCACGGCTCTATGGCAATATCGTTTTAAGAAAAGGTGTGGTTCACCCAAAGTGATCTTGATCTAAGTTGGAATCGTTCTAATCTAGCTTTCCAACTTAGTGAGGCGCACTTGAAATCCTTTTCCGACCTAACCGAACAAGAAATTATTGCACTCGCTATTTCAAGCGAAGATGATGATGCTCGCTCTTATGCAGGGTTTGCTCATGCGTTGCTGGACGACTATCCTGCATCAGCAAAAGTATTTGTCGAAATGGCCGAAGAAGAGCATGAGCATCGCCGTGCCCTTACTGAACTCTATGGCAAAAAATTTGGTGATTTCATTCCGCTCATTCGCCGCGCGGATGTGAATGGGTTCGTCAAACACAAACCGGCTTGGATGCTCAATAAGCTAGGCATTGATGCCATGCGCAAGCGCGCTGAAGTGATTGAACTTGAGAATTATCGTTTCTATACGCAAGCGGCTGAGCGCTCCGACGACCCGCAAGTCAAAAAGCTTCTGACCAATTTGGCTGAAGCAGAGAAAGGTCACGAGTCGCTTGCCTCAAAACTTGGCCTCGAACATCTCACCGCCGATGCCAAGATTGATGAAAACGAAACCCAGCGCCGGTTGTTTTTATTGCAGGTGGTGCAACCCGGTTTAGTGGGATTGATGGATGGTTCAGTTTCTACTCTGGCTCCCATATTTGCAGCGGCTTTCGCGACCAACAGCACATGGGCCACCTTTTTGGTGGGTGTTGCGGCTTCGGTGGGTGCTGGCATTTCTATGGGACTTGCCGAAGGCCTTTCTGACGATGGGCAGCTGACTGGCCGTGGTCATCCGCTCATCCGAGGTCTTGCTTCCGGCATTATGACAGCGGTTGGCGGCATTGGTCACACCCTGCCATTTTTACTCACAGATTTTCACACGGCTTTAATCTTGGCTGTGGCTGTCGTAATCGTCGAACTGGGTGCCATTTCGTGGATCCGTTGGAAATACATGGATACGCCATTTTTAAAAGCAGCTCTGCAAATTGCAGTGGGTGGCGCTCTGGTGTTTCTGACCGGTATTCTAATTGGCAGTGCCTAACTTCACACCAGCGTTCACATAACCCACGGGCAGATCACCTTTCAAATTGGTGACGCGCTTGTGCATGATGCAATCAAAAATCTGATCGACGGCTTGCTTGGCACCCGCCACGCGCGATGGATGATCTGTGTCGGCTGCGGCATGGGGTAGAAGCTCTATGCGGCCCGGATATTTTTGAGCCAGCGGCAGATAAGGCACCAAGGGTCCAGTCAATGTACCATCTGTTGATTTGAAAATATCGGCGTCGATGGCAGCGTGAGAAATTTTGACTGACGTCATGGCTGCTTCAAGGGCTTGTACGTCAACACACTCTCCACGATCATAATTGAGCAAGACAGAGTTCGAATTCATGGCATTCAAAATATCTGCATTTATTATTCCAGCATTGGCAAATTGTTTCGTTGCCGGATCAAGCGCACCAAGCCCCGTGTGGACGCTCAACACATCTGAACCATGTGCTGCTGCAACAGCCGTTGCAGCGTAGATAAACCCATCGGCTTCAATACGAGCTTGATGATGTTGGCGCGCATAGACTTTTACAATCATGCCGAAAGCATGTGCGAGCTTCGCCACTTCACGGCCGATATTGCCATATCCTAAAATAGCGATAGTTTTGCCTTCGAGTTTTTCTGTTGGAAAATCACGAAGATGCTTTCCGGTATCAAACTCACCTGCCACGCTGCGGCGATGCAATTCATCAACGGGCAAGCCCGGCTGCATTCTTATTAAAGCTTTGAAGGCCATTTGAGCAGTGGCGCGAGAATTAAATCCCGGTGTATTCATCAACGGCGCATCGCCACCTATCCCGTTGCCTGCGCCCCACGAAGCGGAACCCATATTTCCGGTGCCCGCTCCAATGCGCACGCCACCTGATTTGAAGATCGAAGCCTTTGGTAAAAATGTTGCAGCAGCAATCACTGCATCATACTGACCTTGGTCCGTGAGAGGCAAAATCTCAGCCTCGGTTGAAATATCTGGCACATAAAAGAAATGGATTTTTACTGATTCATAGGTTTTAGAATCTCGAGAAGGACCAAGATGAAAAACTCCGCCCTTGGATTCAATATATGTTTTGACTTCGGTTGGATCAGGCTTGCCATCGACTGCAAACTTCAACCCGACAAGATCGCATATCAGAACTTTGTGGGCCCGGCTTAAAGTCGGTGCCGCGAACTCTATCCCTTGCTTTGCAAGTTCTTCTTCAAGCACTAGAATTTTCGCACGCAAATATGCGTAACGTAAATTCTCTAAAAGAGCGATAACGTCCGAAGGCGACCGAACGCCGCCGATCCAGGCGCGGTAATCGCCTGGTGTTCCTGGGAATGCGTTGATATAGCGCGCAACGTCCAAGCCTTGTTCATGCTCGCCATTTGGGTGAGTTATTCCATCATAAGAGAGGAGTTGCTTTGAACGTTGGAGGATGCGCGCATGGAGTGCTGCATCTCTAATGTCTGGGTCTTTTATTTTAAGGAGGGTGACTGCTGTGCCTCGCCGCTCTGCATCAATGACACCCAGTTCCAATAGATCATTCTTGCCGATCCAATCATCGACGGTTTGGCGATTGCTGAGTGAGCGATGGTTTAAATTCATCACATCGCCAACCAGTTTTTCCATTCGCAAGAGGCCAAAGGTTGTCTCGGCAAAGGCAATGGTGGAATATGTATTGATGACCCCACCCAACATTTTATCCGCTGCAGGATCGTAGAACGGGCCAATATTTATAGTACGTTGGCCAGTGAGTGGTTTATTGGGATCAAGCGGTGCCGCAAGTTTTAATTGGCGCGGGATGGCAAAGCCGGGGACGTGTTGATTGGCTTCAATCAAGGCCAGTGCGGCAGGTGTGAAGCTTGCGATATAGTAACCAGAAATGCCACCAATGGCTTTTTGAAACGGCGTAAACAAACAGCACTTAGATAACACTTGGGCAATGATATGATCATCCCACGGCATCGCTCCCAGCATCGATGTGGCATCCAGCACCGCATGATGTTCAGTTGGATTGGCATCAATCCATTCGAGGAGATTGGTGATGTCAGATTTGGAATAGGTAGTGGCGCCTGTGGTTTCATGGCCCACGCCGAATACAAGTTTCACACCCATTTTCATCAGCGTTGTAGCGCTTGGAATATGACCTTCATCACTTGCAAAATGCAGTCGCGATTCATCCCCACCTTTGGTCAGCCGCATCAACTCGACTATTTGTGCCCCCCAAGATTGACGAAAAAATCCACCAGATTTTGCGGTCTCGGATTCCGGTTCAGGGGTATCAATATAAATATGCTGTGCGGCATTTGCAGCGGATATCAAATGCAAAGCACACACGGTAAACCCCGAATGCCCGCCGCCGAGGCCAACGGCCATACGATTGGTTTTTACAAAACCAAAATAGCGATGAATTTCACGCATCATATCGAGAATAACTTTATCGGCTGGATAACCACGGTGCATGGAGCGGCTCAACTCTGCCACCGTGAAGGGGCCAATATCCTTACCCTTGTCGTCAAACTTGCGATAGGTCTGTTCAACCCAGCGCTCAAAATCAATCCGGATTTTTTTGCTATCAGCCTCATCCAGTGCGCCATCGGTGATCGGGCCAACACCAAAGAATTTATTTGAAGTTCGCGCTGGCGGGCCAGCCTTTGTCAAATCAAGAGCCGTTTGACGCAGTGCGAGCAGCAGGTCTTTGTTCAACATGGCATCCCCATCCCAGTGTGCAATTGCTTCACAGCACAAGGCCGCGAAGATTACACTCTCGCATGTTCCAGATCGTCACCACAGCGGCTTAATGCGACACTCCTAAAAATGAGGAGCGCTCATCACCAAAATGTCGCAGTCTATTCAGGTTTATTGTTGTTCAACAAGACGAATGAGCAAGGCCACTTCGCGGGCCATTTTTTCATCGCCTTTAATTTGTTCATCAATCTTGCGCACAGCATGAAGCACGGTGGAATGATCACGCCCGCCAAAGCGGCGGCCAATTTCTGGAAGCGAACGGGCCGTCAATTTCTTGGCGAGATACATGCCGATCTGGCGCGGCACGACGACCGCACGGGCCCGGCGAGGCGATAATAAATCAGTGCGGCCCACATTATAATGACGACCAACAATCTTCAGAATGTCGTCAATCTTGATGCGGCCCAAATCGGCTGTGCCCACGGCATCACGGAGCACCATAGACGCCAGATCAAGGGTGATCGGCGATTTGTTGAACTGCTGGTAGGCCATCACGCGGTTCAGCGCGCCTTCGAGTTCGCGGCCGCCGCCTGTGATGCGATTTGCAATCAACTCCAAAACATCTGGCGCAATGGCGCCGGTCACATCACCATTCAGCATGGCGTTGTGGCGCACATCAATAATTTTGCGGCGTTGTTCCAAATCCGGCGTTTCAATATCAATCACCAAGCCGCCCATCAAACGAGAGCGCATGCGTTGATCAATTGAGTCTAATTGCGCCGGTGGCACGTCGGCTGCCACAATCACTTGGCGTTTTGAATCGACCAGTGAATTAAAAGCATGGCAAAACTCTTGTTGAATAGCCTTGCCTTGTAAAAATTGAAAATCATCAATCAACAAAACATCAATCGATTGAAATTGATCTTTAAACGCCAAAGTATCGCGCTGCCTAATGGCGTGAATGAAACCATACATAAATCGCTCCGCCGTCAACATGAGAACTTTTCGGTTCGGTTGTTGCGTGCGAATGCGATGCGCCACAGCGTTGAGCAAATGGGTTTTGCCGAGGCCTGCGGCCGAGTGAATGAACAACGGATTAAATGTAAGGGCTGCACCGGTTGCGGCTTGGGCTACGCGCATCGCTGCGGCATGGGCTAACTGGTTGGAGGAACCAACGATGAAGCTATCAAAAGTTTGACTTTCATCGGCCACACCACCGCGTTCGGCGGTGAGAAACGTTTGGATTTGTGCTGCTACTGCGGCATTGCGCTCTGCTGGAGGTGTTGCTGGACGCGGAGCATCAACTGGAACTTGGCCGTTGGCGCGCGAAGCTTCGCCCTGAATGCGGACTCGAACTTGTACGCTTTCAAGAGGACCAAACTCAGATTCCGCAACCTTGTGAAGCTTAGACAAATAGTGGTTCTCAATCCAGCTGCGCAAGAAACGAGTGGGAACTGAAACCGTCAGTTGATTATTGCCAACCTCTTCAGCATCCATGCGCGCAAACCAGCTGTTAAAAAGATCGTCGCCGAGTTCACCTTTCAGGCGCTGGGTAATGCGGTGCCATTGGTCTTTCATGTTCAATGTATTTGTTGTTGCAAGTGTTGTTGTCATTTAATTTGCCGCTTCCTAGTTTTTTGCGCAAAACCATCACGATCCATCTCGACACGAGCACGTGCAGAGTTTGACAGTTTTGCAATTTTTTTAAATTCCGATGCATTTTCCTTTGCTAACAAACAAAGGCGCAAACAAATTTACCGTTGCACACTCATGACAAATCTTCCCAGCCGCAAAACCTAGGTTTTGCGCTATTCAGTTTAAATTATGCCAGCTCAACAGACTTTTACTCAGCCCGCAGACACACCAGCCCCCGTGTCATTCTATCCCCAGATTTCTTGAGGCGATGACTTAGGCGCAAGCTACAAAAATGCCCTGAGGACTCGCAACATGATTCAACATTCGCTCCGTACACGGAAGACCACAGTTAATGCTTGACGTGAAAATTCAAATTGAAAAAATCAATTAAGTTTATGATTATAAATAATATTATACAATAAATTGGAACAGAAAGCCTGACCCTGTCAACGCCGTCAGATAATCATTTTTGTATTTGGACCGACCAATGAAATTGGTGCAGCGATCTGCTAATAGTCCTACGCAAAGCAAGTTATTGATTCAGATTGAATTTTTCTGTTCATAACTCTCCGTGTCCGGACAAAGAAAAACGCCGCTGACAAGGTCAACGGCGTTACAACTCAAATCAACTGAGAATTGATCGGCTAACTTATAAGCCCAGCATAGCGCGAACGCGCATGGTGAGGCGTGAGACTTTGCGCGACGCTGCATTCTTATGCATGATGCCCTTTTGGGCGCCACGCATCACTTCAGGAACAGCTGCAGCTAAAGCAGCTTCAGCTGCTGGCTTTGCGCCGGAAACGATGGCTTCTTCAACTTTGCGGACAGATGTGCGAACCCGGCTGGTGCGGTTTTGGTTCACTTCGGCGCGACGGGCTGAAGCGCGGTTGGCTTTTTTGGCTGACGAGGTATTGGCCATAATGGTTCCTGATTTAAAAATAAAATAAAGGTGCTATCAGCTTAATTTCGCAGATATTTTTCTTGCGAAATCAACCCTGCACCTCATACGATGGCGGGCTTATAGTAGGCGCGAGGGCAGACGTCAATTGCCCTTGTTCAATTGTTTTAGTTAGGTGGAGCAACCATTAATGTATAGCGAAAATCGCCCCTGGGGTAGCTTTCATGTGTTGGACGAGCAACCTGGCTTTAAAGTAAAGCGTATTGTCGTGACCAAAGGCGGCAGACTTTCTCTGCAAAGCCACAAACACCGCGCGGAGCATTGGACGGTTGTGAATGGGACTGCGACTGTGACAGTTGGTGACACGGTTTTGACCATGATGCGCGGCCAAGCCATTGATATTGCGCTGGGCGAAAAGCACCGACTGGAAAACCTCCATGAAGGATTGGTTGAAATCATCGAAGTGCAGTTTGGCGATTATCTCGGTGAAGATGACATCATCCGTTATGACGATGCCTATAGCCGCACATAATGAACAACCGTATTGGCATTGATCTCGGTGGCACCAAGATTGATGCCTTGGTGTTTGACGCCGCCGATCAAGTGATTTTTGAGAAGCGGGTGGACACTCCTAAAACCTATGAGGCCATCGTTGCGGCAATTGCGACCTTGGTGAAAGAGGCTGGAGTTGGCTCTGTAGGAGTGGGTGCCCCCGGCTCTGCCGACCCTCGAACCCGCATTTGGCGCAATGCCAATATTGTCACGTGCAATGGTCGTGAGTTGAAAAGCGATCTTGAAGCCGCGATTGGACGTGATATCCGCATAGAAAATGACGCGAACTGCTTTGCCTTGTCAGAAGCCACTGATGGCGCTGGCAAAGGTTACGGTGTTGTTGCGTTTTTCACGATTGGTACTGGCCTCGGTGGTGGTTTGGTCATTGACGGCAAAGTTATCCGCGGTGCTAGCCATCAAGCCGCTGAATTCGGCCACACTGGGTTGCCGTGGATGACGACGGAAGACTGGCCACCCGTTCCTTGTTTTTGTGGCAAGGCAGGCTGCACTGAAATGTATGTTTCTGGAACTGGCTTAATTGGCGACTATCTGCGCAACACAGGCGAAAGACTTTCTGGCAAAGCCATCGTTGAAAATGCGCGGCTTGGCGAGCCAAAAGCCATGGCCGCCCTCAAACGCTTGCAGAACCGGTTTGCGCGGGTCTGCGCCAATATTCTCAACATCATTGATCCTGATGTGTTTGTCATGGGTGGCGGCCTTAGCAGCTTGCCAGAATTGGTGGAAGACTTACCCTCTCATATTGCGCGTTATAGTTTTTCAGGCACTGCTACAGCTAAAGTGGTTCGTGCCACCCATGGTGGCAACAGTGGCGTGCGTGGTGCCGCACGGCTATGGCCTTAATCACCAGCGGTCTCATCTGCTGTGGCGGGGCCTGCCGCTTTCACGTGAATGCGTACGCGCTTTACCCGGCGTGGATCCGAATCCATAATTTCAAATTCCAAGCCTGACTCATGGCGGATAATTTCCCCGCGTGTCGGCACGCGACCCGCCATTTCAAAAACCAAACCCCCTAAGGTATCGGCCTCGTCTTCCTGATCATCTGGTAGTAAATCGACTTTGAACATATCATCCAAGGATGAAATGCTAATCAAGGCACTGGCCACATAAATATTTTCGGCCTGCTTGCGGATCATGCCCTCCTCAGCGTCGGTGTCATGCTCATCAGCAATATCGCCAATAATTTCTTCAACCAAATCTTCCAGAGATATCAAACCATCGGTGCCACCATATTCATCAACCACAATAGCCAAGTGAATGTGTGATGCCTTCATTTTGATCAACAAATCTGGGGCTGGCATCGAAGGCGGCACATAAAGCACATCGCGGATCATGCTGGGGTGTTGTTTGATGGTCGATGAAAGTTCCGCTGCAGCCAACGCTATTCCAGCTTCCGCAGCACCTTTGGTTTTTTTCTTGGTGCCCTTGGTTGCCATCCAGCGCAGGTAGTCTTTCACATGGATCATGCCGACAATATCATCGAGCGATTCACGATAGATCGGCACCCGCGAATGGTTGGCTTCAATAAATTGAGCCAGCAAATCGCGCATGTTTGAAGTTTCTTCTGTGGCAATAATATTGGCGCGCGGCACCATCACATCATCCACACGCAAATCAGCAAAGCCCAAAAGATTTTTCATCATTGAGCGCGCATCATCGGGTATCGACGAATTTGCACCCTCTTCTTTGTCGTGGCTGGCTATAACGCCTTCCAAGCTTTCACGCAGATCAACTTTGTTACGCCCGAGCGAGCGTCTAATCTTAGAAATAAATGTGGGGCGTTTCGGGGTTAACATAAAGTTCTCTTATTGATAGGGGTCGGCAATGCCGAGTTTCTTGAGAATGCGGATTTCTTTTGCTTCCATTTTGGTGGCATCCGCATCGTCGATATGATCATAACCCAAAAGATGCAAAACACCATGGATGATCAAATGGGTTGTATGGTCTCTTATAGTTTTGCCCGAAGCTTCGGCTTCTTTTGCGACAGTTTCAAAAGCCAAGGCAATATCGCCCAATGGTTTTGTTTCACCACGCGGGATTTTTAAATTTTTTTGGGCGGGAAATGACAATACATTGGTGGGTTTGTTTTTACCGCGCCAATCATTGTTCAGTGTTTTTAACGCTGCATCATCTGCAAATAAAATTGTGACTTCCTTGTTGCGTGTGCTGGTCGTCAAGGCCGCATCAACCGCTTTTTCGGTCAGTGATTTAAGGCCGCGTATGACCTTCCAAGACTCATCTTCAATAACAATACTCAGCGGCATATTAGCCCCGAACTTTGCGCATTGTAGCACTGCCCTTTCTGTCATAGGCCGCAACAATACGACCCACGAGAGCATGGCGCACAATGTCGCTGGTTTGGAACGCAGTGACACCAATGCCATTGACGCCATCCAAAACTGAAAGCGCATCATCAAGACCAGAGACCACGCCGTAAGGCAAATCTACTTGAGTGGGATCGCCAGTGATTACCATGCGGCTGCCTTCACCCAAACGCGTCAAAAACATTTTCATTTGTTGCGGTGTCGTGTTCTGCGCTTCATCTAAGATAATAAAAGCTGAACCCAACGTGCGGCCGCGCATGAAAGCCAGTGGTGCAATTTCAATTTGGTTTTCAGCCATTGCTTTAGCCACTAAGCTTTGTGGCATCATGTCATAAAGCGCATCATAAAGTGGTCGCAAATAAGGATCGACTTTCTCTTTCATGTCGCCCGGCAAAAAACCCAAGCGTTCGCCTGCTTCAACAGCAGGGCGCGAAAGAATAATCCGGTCCACTTCACCGTTCATCAAAGCTTCGGCAGCGCAAGCCACCGCAAGGTAAGTTTTTCCAGTACCAGCTGGACCAATGCCAAACACCAATTCATTTTTACGGATCTGTTCAATATAGACTTGTTGATTGGCCGTGCGGGCAGAAACGGTTTTGCGCCGTGTGCGAACGCCGCCACCTTGAACTTCTTTTTCATCGGCAACTTTGACCATGCGAATGGCACCATCAATTTCGCCCCTATTAATCTCATCACCGCGAGCCGCTTTGGTATAAAGATGCAACAAAACAGAGCGCGCTAATTCGGACGTTGTTTGGTCACCTCGGATGGAAAGCCGATTGCCGCGTGGTGTGATGGCCACACCTAAGCGTTGCTCAATGACAGCGAGATGCGCATCATGTTGGCCCATGAGAAGGGCGAGGACGCGATTATCATCGAAAGCGAGAGAAAGTACGCCGTCTTCAGAATCTTGCTGTTTTACAGCATTAGCAGATGGGCTCAAATGCGGTGACCTCCGGTGGGTTTAGACTCACTATATTGCCCCGAAAGTGAGTTGGGGCCAACAGCCAATATATGGGCGTCCACAAATGATCCTAAAAGGCTTGTCGGTGCGTCTAAATGCACAGATTGCAAATAAGGCGATCGGCCAATCAGCTGTCCATTTTGGCGGCCTGGTTTTTCTAAAAGCACGGTAAGGGTTTGACCGACGCAGGATTGGTTGAAGGCTGCTTGTTGTTGAATGATCAGGGCCTGTAACCGCGCCAAACGCTCATTTTTCACATCTTCAGGGATTTGATCTTCTCGCTCTGCCGCAGGCGTTCCGGGGCGTGGCGAGTACTTAAACGAAAAGGCCGCCGCATAGCGAACGTTACGCACCAGTTGCATGGTGTCTTCAAACTCTTGATCGGTCTCGCCTGGAAAGCCCACGATAAAATCTGAGGTCATCGCGATGCGCGGTTGGGAAGCGCGGATGCGTTCAATCAGTTTCAGATATTCCGCAGCAGTATGGCCACGATTCATGGCTTTCAACACACGGTCTGATCCTGATTGAATGGGGAGGTGCAGATAAGGCATCAGCTTGGGGTTGGCCCCATGAGCCGCAATTAAATCATCAGACATATCGCGCGGGTGACTGGTCATGTATCTGATGCGCTGAATGCCAGAGATCTGTGACAGTTCGGTGATGAGGCTGGCAAGTGTTGCCGTGCCACTGTGATAGGCATTCACATTCTGCCCGAGCAGCGTGAGCTCACGCACGCCTTGGTCAGCGAGCTTATTGGCTTCCTCAACAATTTGCGCTGGTGCGCGTGAAAACTCCGCGCCTCGTGTATATGGCACCACGCAGAAGGTGCAGAATTTATCACAGCCTTCTTGAATAGTAAGAAAGGCCGTTACACTACGCGAGGTGGGGTTGCGCACTTGTTCGTGTGCCAAACCTTTGAATTTATCATCAACCGCAAATTCAGTTTCCACCACAGGAAGTCCCGTGGTCTCACGCTGTTTCAAAAGCTCTGGCAGGCGATGATAGGTTTGTGGACCAAACACCAGATCAACTGATTTCATGCGCCGCGTAATTTCTACGCCTTCTGCTTGACCCACACAGCCCGCAACAGCGATCACCATATTGCCACCGCGTGCTAATTTCATGTCGCGATAACGACCGAGTTCCGAATAAACTTTCTCAACTGCTTTTTCGCGAATATGGCAGGTGTTAAGAATGACGAGATCAGCCTCTTCTGCGGTCTCGGCCTGAGCATAGCCATGTGGTGCCAGCACATCCTGCATGCGCCCACTGTCATAGACATTCATCTGGCAGCCGTAAGTTTTTACAAAAACCGATTTAATCATATCCGTCTGCTAGCGGATTTATCGCTGTTCTCCAAGTGCGCGCGAATAGTAGCTTCAGCTTCGCGTGACATTGTTTTACGATCCGTTTTTGCAAGCGCTGCGTGAATGGTCACATGCACTTTTATTGGACCAGATTTGATCACCGTCCAAAGATGCGGCATCAAATCCATGTTGCCATACCACGCATAGAACTTCGGCGTCCCTTGGTATGAGATTGTGATGGGCACAACGGGAATATTTAATCCTTCAACAGCACCAAAATAGGATGACTTGAAGGGTAAAACTTGGGCACCATCGCTCGACGTTCCTTCTGGAAACAACACCAGCGTATCGCCTGCTAAAAGTCGTTCGCCAATCTCGTTTGATGATGCAGCGGTTTTAAGGCGGCGCTCACGGTCGATAAAGACAGTGCGCTGCAATTTTGCCATGGCTCCAAACAGCGGCCACGTGCGCACTTCGCGTTTAGAAATGAAGGACATGGGCAGGATGGCGCTGAGTAGGGGAATATCGAGCCATGAAACATGATTGGCTACCAGAAGTGCTGGCGCCGTCGGTAGGGCGCCTTCGACTTTTATGGTCATTCCGAGCATTTTGCAGAGAATGCGGTGATAAAACCAAGGTAAGCGCCTTGAATGAAAAATGTATTGCACAGGCATCAACGGCAATGTGAGCGCAAGGAACCCCAGCAGAATGAGGCTGGCTTTTAGACGGCCCATTTTAAGATCAACGCATCGTCGCCAGAGGCTGCATAATAGGCTTTGCGCAAACCCACCTGTTTGAAGCCTGCATTCGTGTAGAGCTTGATCGCATCATCATTACTGCTGGCCACTTCTAAAAACACCTGTGGAAATTTGAGGGCGAGCAGACTGATTAGTAACGCCTTGCCAGCTCCGCGCCTGCGCAAGTTGGGGTCCACTCCAATTGTGAGAATCTCGGCTTCACCTGCGGCCACGCGGTAAAGCAATAGCCCTACCGGACCTTCAGCACTGGTCGCCATTAACGCGCTTACGCCGGGACTGGCCATGATGCTGGTCAATGCCACCTCATTCCATGCCTCTTCAAAACAGGCTGCATGGAGTTTGGCGAGCACGGGTATGGCCGCGCTGTCGACGAGGTGGATTTGCAAATCGGGCAAGCTGCGAAGGGCAGCGCTCTGCGGTTTGGCATCAGCCTCGCGCAAGTAAATCGGGTCGGGCATTCCAACGGGATCGGCACGTGACGCGGCATAGGCGGCAAAGCCCGCCGCCGATGGCAGGTCAAATTCGGGGCATCTTTGCAGATCAGTTCGACCACTTGTTGTTACCAAATCATCTGCCGCCGTGCCGATAACAATGGTCGGCCCAAGAGGCAAAACCACTGAATTTGATATTTCAATATTATTAGAATTATCTAAATTCTTAAAATGAATAAAACCGCTATTGCCCGCTTTGTGTGCCACAAAAACCAGACTTTCAGCTTTAATTACAGCGGCTTGTGTGGCAGTTAAAGTGTCGATTCCGAGCACCTTAATGTTCCGTGCGAGGCCCAAGGCGCGCGCAAAACTAAGGCCAATGCGAATTCCTGTAAAAGTTCCGGGACCGATGGTGACGGCAATGCGATTGAGATCACTGTAAGATATTCCAGAAGCCGCCATCACCCGTGCCACCATGGGCGGCAGCGCTTCGGCATGGCCGCGCACCATCAGCTCGCGTTCCTGAGCGAGAATTTTACCTCGTGTAGAGTCATAAACACAGGCCGAACAACTGGCCAGCGCTGTATCAATGGCAAGCAGGATCATTGGGCGTTAGCCCTACTCAATTCTCGTCCATCTTCAGCGCGGCGATAAATGCTTCTTGCGGAATTTCGACTTTGCCGAATTGGCGCATCTTTTTCTTGCCTTCCTTCTGCTTGTCGAGAAGTTTGCGCTTACGAGAAATATCACCGCCATAACATTTGGCAGTGACGTCTTTGCGCATTGCAGACAAGGTTTCACGCGCCACGACTTTGCCGCCGATGGAAGCTTGAATCGGAATTTTAAACATGTGGCGTGGAATCAAGTCTTTCAACTTTTCACACATCACGCGACCGCGCTGTTCAGCGCGCGTCCTGTGCACCACCATCGACAAGGCATCAACGGCTTCTTCATTGACGAGAATGGAAAGCTTAACCAAATCGGCAGCCACATAATCCGTCATTTTATAATCGAACGACGCATAGCCTTTGGATACGGATTTCAAACGATCGTAGAAATCGAACACCACTTCGTTGAGCGGCAATTCATATACCACCATAGCGCGGCTACCTGCGTAGGTGAGTTGCTTCTGGCGGCCACGACGATCCTCGCAGAGCTTTAACACCGAACCTAAATATTCATCAGGCACCAAGATTGTAGCTTCAATCCATGGTTCTTCCATGGTCAAAATTGTGGTTACATCTGGCATGTCTGCTGGATTATGCATATCAACGTGGCTGCCATCACGCAGATTGATTTTATAAATCACTGATGGTGCTGTGGTGATAATTTCAACGTTAAACTCACGCTCAATGCGTTCACGCACGATTTCAAGATGTAAGAGGCCTAAGAAGCCACAGCGAAAACCAAAGCCCAAAGCAGCCGAGGTTTCCATTTCATAAGAGAAACTGGCATCATTCAGGCGCAACTTGCCCATGGCATCGCGCAGGTCTTCAAATTCTGAAGCATCAACAGGGAAGAAGCCGGCAAACACCACTGATTGCGCTTCCTTAAAGTCTGGTAGAGCCTGTGCAGTGGGGTTCTTATCTTCGGTGACAGTATCACCAACGCGCGTATCTGCCACTTCTTTGATGGCACCGGTAAAGAAACCAATTTCACCGGGGCCTAATTCATCGACGACGACTTTTTTAGGCCGTGACACACCCACGCGCTCAACCGGGTAAAGCCCGCCCGTGCCCATCATGCGCACGCGCATCCCTTTTTTCAGCACACCATCAATAATGCGCACGAGCACGACAACGCCCAGATAAGCATCATACCAGCTATCAACCAGCAGAGCTTTGAGCGGTGCATTACGATCGCCCTTGGGGGCGGGAAGGCGCTTAACAATCGCTTCCAAAACATCTGGCACGCCGAGGCCCGTCTTAGCCGAAATCATCACAGCCTCAGAGGCATCAATGCCGATTACATCTTCAATTTGTTGTTGAATGCGCTCAGGCTCAGCGGCGGGCAAATCCACTTTATTGAGCACCGGAATAATTTCGTGGTTGTTGTTGATGGCCTGATACACATTGGCCAGCGTCTGCGCTTCCACACCTTGTGAAGCATCCACCACCAAAAGCGAACCTTCGCAGGCGGCAAGTGAGCGAGACACTTCATAGGCGAAATCCACGTGGCCGGGGGTGTCGATCAAGTTCAGCACATAATCCTTGCCGTCCTTCGCTTTATAATCAAGGCGCACGGTGTTGGCTTTAATGGTAATGCCACGCTCGCGCTCAATATCCATCGAGTCGAGAATTTGGTCCACCATCTCGCGGTCGGAAACGGCACCACAGAGCTGGATCAAACGATCAGCCAAGGTGGATTTGCCATGATCAATATGGGCGATGATGGAGAAATTGCGGATTTGTGATGTGTCTGTCATTTGGCGCGGTGTTTGGCATTCCGCGCCCAAATGGTCAAGCTTTCAGCAACGCCTTCATATGGGCCAATTGTCCCGCTGTGGAACTATCCAGTGCAGAGGCATCAGCTTTACCCTCCACCACAGGCCGCAAAGCAGTGGCCAGTTCTTTGCCCAACTCCACGCCCCATTGGTCAAATGAGTTCAGGCCCCAGATCACACCTTCGACAAAGACGCGGTGTTCATAAAGGGCAATGAGGCGGCCAAGGGTGAAGGGATCCAGTTTTTTGTAAACCAGTGTGATCGACGGGCGATTGCCTGCGAAGACTCTATGTGGTGCCAGCGCTTTTATCTCTGCAGCGGACTTGCCCATGGATTTGAGCTGTGCTTCAGCTTCTTTCTGCGTGCGGCCCCGCATGAGGGCTTGAGATTGAGCGAGGCAATTGGAAACCAGCAACGTGTGGTGTTCCGCCATGCCCACTTCATGGGGCTGTGCGGCGATCAAAAATTCCACCGGAATAATATCGGTGCCTTGATGCAGCAATTGAAAAAACGCGTGCTGGCCATTGGTGCCGGGTTCACCCCAGACAATTGGGCCGGAGGCATTTTTTAGCGGCTTGCCATCCTTGCCTACACGCTTGCCATTTGATTCCATGTCAAGCTGTTGCAGATAAGCTGCGAAGCGAGATAAGCGCTGATCATAAGGTATAATGGCGCGGCTTGGATGATTACAAATGTTCCGGTGCCAAACTCCGAGAAGCCCCATCAGCATAGGTAGGTTTTCGTGCGGCTTGGCTTTGGAAAAATGCGTGTCCATCGCATGGCCGCCCGTCAGAAAATCCATGAAATTCTTCGGGCCAATGGCAATCATCACCGGCAGGCCAATAGCCGACCAAATCGAATAACGCCCGCCCACCCAATCCCAAAATCCAAAAATCCGTTTTTCAGAAATGCCGAAGGCTTTCACTTTATCGATGGCGGTGGAGATGGCAGCAAAATGTTCCCCCACCTTGTCTTCACCCAAAGCACTCGCAATCCATTTTCGCGCGGTCTTGGCATTGGTCATGGTTTCGATGGTGGTGAAAGTTTTTGAGGCAATTAAAAATAGCGTGGTTGCAGGATTTAAAGTTTTCAGCGTATCGGCAATATGTGCGCCATCAACGTTCGACACATAATGCGTTTTAGGCCCATCATGATAAGGTGCCAAAGCCAGCGTCACCATAGCCGGGCCCAGATCAGAGCCGCCAATGCCGATATTCACCACATCAGTTATGTCGCTCTTGCGAATATCAGTGGCAAAGCGCGCCATGGCTTCCAACACATCATGCACATCATGCACGATGTTATGGCCTTCAACAAAAACCATTTCCGATTTTGGACGGCGCAAAGCTGTGTGCAACACAGCGCGTTTTTCCGTGGTGTTGATCGCATCGCCACGCATCATCGCATCACGCGCAGATTCTACCTTGGCTGATTTCACCAAACCCGTAAGCAGCGCCATAGTTTTTTTAGTCACGGCACATTTGGAATAATCCAACAGCAAATCATCAACCTGCACCGAGAAATTTTCAAAACGCGTGGCATCCTTAGCAAAAGATTTTCGCATATCGGGCGGAGAAGCTTTGCGGTGGGCTTTGAGATTTTTGAAGGCGATTGCTGTTGTCATGTTTAGCTCCGCAATGTAGCGCCAACCGCTTTCTCAGCAGTGGCGACGATCTTGGCTGATAATGCCTCAATTTCAACATCTGTCAAAGTCTTGTCACGCGGCTGCAACGTGACTTCAACTGCGAGCGAGGTTTTGCCACCTTCAAGCTTATATAGATCGAACACAGTTGCATCGCTGATCAGAACTTTATCAACGCCCTTGACGGCTTTGATAAGCTCGGCAGCTTGCACGGTGTCGTCAACCACAAAAGCGAAATCGCGCGACACTGGCATAAGGTCGAAATTCACCAATGCTGCACGGGTAATGGATTTAGTTTTCGAGACGGGCAGCGCGTTCAGAATAATTTCAAAAGCAACCAGCGGTCCCTTCACATCCATAGCGGAAAGAACGCGCGGATGGATTTCACCAAAATACGCCAGCTGATTTTTCGGACCCATTTGGATTGTGCCGGAACGACCAGGATGGAACCAAGCAGGCGCACCCGATACAATTTGTGGGTTGGCGATGCCGCAAGCTTCGAGAACGGAAAGCACATCGGCCTTTACATCGAACGTATCCACACTGCGCGTTCCACCATGCATATTTCGTGACGTGACAGCACCACGACGAATACCCGCGGCCCGCAAAGTTTCATCGGCGGGCGTATCGCCGGCGTAGGCATGGCCCACTTCGGCCAACATCAAATCTGCAAAGCCGCGTGCCACATTGCGGCCCGCTGCAGCTATAAGATTAGGCAACAAGGATGGCCGCATGTCGGTGAGTTCAGAAGAGATTGCATTGCTGAGTTTCAGTTCTGGTTGGCCACCGCCAAAAAGTTTGGCGTGGGCTTCTGGAATGAAGGCCCATGTCACCGCTTCATTAAAACCACG
>JANPGD010000079.1:0-11451 GCA_031423845.1 Hyphomicrobiales bacterium
TTGGCCGTGGCCAGCGCGAAGGATGTCAATGATGGTTTGAAACAGGTTCGGTAATCCATGCAAAACGCTGAAGATATCGTCACCCTCGCGAGAGGATGGATTGGCACGCCCTATACGCATCAGGCCTCGCTGAAAAATGTCGGTTGTGATTGCTTAGGGCTCATTCGAGGGGTGTGGCGTGAACGTTTCCAAACTGAACCAGAATTGCCGCCGCCTTATGCACCCGATTGGGCCGAGGCTGGATTGGAAGAGACTTTGGCCATTGCTGGACGCAAGCATTTGATCGAAATTCCGCCACTGGTATTCGCTGCAGGCGATGTGATGCTGTTTCGTTGGAAGCAGCATCTGCCTGCCAAACACGCAGGAATTGCTACCAGCCGCACCAGCATGATTCATGCCCAAGATGGCGCAGTGGTGAGCGAAGTTGCTCTAAACAAATGGTGGTTGCAGCGCCTCGCCTTTGCTTTCCGCTTTCCTGAAAGTGAACAATAATGGCCACCGTCATTTTACAATATGCTGGGGCTGCTCTGGGCACTTTTTTAGGAGGGCCAATTGGCGGCATTATTGGCCGCGCGGCTGGAGCTATTGCTGGAAATATTTTTGACCAGAATCTCTTTGCGTCCGGCACCCACCATGAAGGGCCTAAGCTTGGCAGCTTGCGCATTATGTCTTCGGAGGAGGGAGCGCCGATCCCGGTCGTCTATGGTCGGATGCGGGTTGGCGGTCAGGTGATTTGGGCGAGCAATCTGGAAGAAGTATCGACCACCACTACAGACAAAACTTCGGCCAAGGGTGGACCAAAAAACACCAACACCGATTATACTTATTTTGCCAATTTTGCAGTGGGGCTGTGTGAAGGCACCATTGATGGCATTGGACGGGTGTGGGCCGACGGCAAAGAAATTGATCTCGAAACTTATGCTCCACGAATTTATCTGGGCACAGAAACGCAAAATGCCGATAGTTTTATCACGACCCTTGAAGGCCAAGCTCCGGCTTACCGTGGGCTGGCTTATATTATGTTTGAACGCTTTCCTTTGGCGAGCTTTGGCAATCGCTTGCCACAACTTGCATTCGAAATTATTCGCAAAGGCAATGCGGTTTCGGATTTGGTGAAGGCAGTCAACATCATTCCCGGGTCAACTGAGTTTGGCTACGACACAGAAATTGTTTCAAGCAAAATAAGCAAAGGTGTGACCGCCACAGAGAATGCACATATTTCTGCTGAGCGTTCGGATTGGTCGCTTTCGATGGATCAGTTACAAGCCAGTTGCGAAAATGTTGATGCCATATCTCTGGTCGTCGCATGGTTTGGAAATGATCTGCGCTGTGGCCAATGCCAGATTAAACCAGGTGTCGATAATGCGTTAAAAAATACCAGTCCTGTTACATGGACGGTCAACGGCATTGATCGCCCTTCGGCCTATCAGATTAGCACCATTGGAGGCAGTGTTGCATTTGGTGGAACTCCTGCTGATGCTTCGGTGATCAGAGCCATTCAAGATGCCCATGCGCGCGGATTGAAGGTGACTTTCTATCCGTTTATTTTGATGGATATTACCAGCACCAATTCTTTGCCAGACCCCTATGGGGGCAGCCAACAAAGCCCTTATCCGTGGCGCGGTCGCATCACCGTGAGCGGTGCCGCTATCAATAAGTCAGGGGCGGCAGCAACGCAGATTGCGAGTTTTGTTGGCACTGCTCAGCCTTCGCATTTTACGCCAGCATCTGAAACCATTACATATTCTGGCCCGGTGGAATGGAGCTTCCGCCGCATGACTTTGCATTATGCAAAGCTGTGTGCACTGGCGGGTGGTGTGGATGCATTTCTAATTGGCAGCGAATTGGTGGGTCTCACCACGACGCGTTCATCAGCATCGAACTATCCATTTGTTGGAGCACTGCAAAGCTTGGCCGCCGAGGTGAAATTAATTCTACCTGCCGCGAAGATTTCTTACGCCGCAGATTGGTCAGAATATTTTGGTCATCACCCGAATGATGGATCGAATGATGTGTATTTTCATCTTGACCCCTTGTGGGCATCACCAGCGATCGATTTCGTCGGCATTGACAATTATCTACCCTTGTCTGATTGGCGCGATGGTTCTGCGCATCTTGACTATAGTTCCGCAAAAAATTCAATTTATGAACAAACCTATTTGCAGTCGGGGATGGCCAGTGGCGAATACTATGATTGGTATTACGCATCACCTGCCGCTCGTAACGCACAAACACGTAGCCCGATTTCAGATGGCACTTATGGAAAGCCTTGGGTATTTCGTCCCAAGGATTTTAAGAATTGGTGGAGCAATGCGCACTATGATCGGCCTGCTGGCGTGCAAATTTCCACTCCGACGGCGTGGGTTCCGCAATCAAAGCCGATCTGGTTTACGGAGGCCGGTTGCCCGGCAATCGACAAAGCCACCAACCAGCCCAATGTTTTCTATGATGCGAAATCGTCTGAAAGCGCATTGCCCTATTATTCTGGCGGGCAGCAAGATGTACAGATTCAATTGGCTTATGTGCAGGCCTTCCAAAACTATTGGTCGACCTCAGGTGCACAAAACCCAGTATCAAATATCTACAATGCTCCGATGGTGGATCCATCGCGGATTTTTTATTGGGCTTGGGATGCAAGACCTTTTCCGGCCTTCCCCACACTGACCGATGTTTGGTCTGACGGTGATAATTATGCCCGTGGCCATTGGCTAAATGGGCGGATCAACACCGTCGAGCTTGCGCATCTCATCACGCAATTATCGGCGCGATTTGGCTTTAATGAAATCGACGTGAGCCGTGTGGAAGGGCTGATTGATGGTTACGTTTTAGACCGCCCGATGTCGGCACGCGATGCGCTCGAAAATCTTTTATTCACTTTCGCAATTGACGCAGTGGAGTCTGACGGAGCACTAAAATTTCGAAGCAGACGCACGAGCAGCGATATTGATTTCAGCAGTGATGATCTGGTTGAGGATGGTGCCGACAAAGTAGTTTTTAGTGTCACGCGTGCGCAAGAAACTGAACTGCCTTTTGCAATAAGACTTGGCTATGTTGATGCTGGATTAGATTATCGAACGGCGGCCGTCAGCCAGTTAAAATTGAACACCGGAAGTGCGCGCGAAGTTAGTTTGAGTTTACCGGCTTCTGTGAGTCAGGCGCAAGCGCAAGCCCGCGTTGATGTGGCATTGGAAGATGCTTGGGCAGCGCGCCAAAATGCGCTGTTCACTATCTCACCACAATTTTCAAATCTTGAGCCTGGCGATGTGTTGAAAATCAACGCTGAACGTTGGCGCATTAAATCGATTACCGATGGTGAGGTCCGCAAGATTGAGGCCGTCGCCCACGATCCTTCAGTCTATGAACCACCGCCTGCGGCCTCTCGATTAAACGCTGCACCCTTGCCACCCATCTATGGGCCACCCGATTCGACAATGATGAATTTGGCTTTTGTGTCCGCAGAGAAATCTGCGGCACCTTGGCTGGCCGCTCATGCAACGCCTTGGCCGGGGTCTTTGGCGCTGTACAAAAAAACTGGAAGTTCGAGTTTTAGCTTTAACCGTCTTGTCACCCAACAGGCAACGATTGCCACAACGCTGCAGAGTTTTCCTGCTGGCTTTCCGCACCGCATTGACAATCGTTTCACGTTGGATGTTTTGATGCGATACGGCGCATTCACGTCCATTGGCAAAGATGAGTTGCTGAATGGCGGAAATCTTGTGGCGGTTGGTTCTGAGACGACGGGTTTTGAAATCCTGCAATTTCAAACAGCCGAGTTGGTGGCAGAAAACACATACCGACTATCGAGTTTCCTGCGCGGGCAAGCGGGATCGGAACCTGAAATGTTGGCGTCCCGCGCCAGCGGCGAAAACATGATTTTATTGAACGTGTCGGTCGTGCAACCCGATCTTCCCGTCATTGAATCGGGCCTGACAGCGACATGGAGATTGGGACCAGCTCAGCTTGATCACGGCCATCCTTCCTATTTGGAATTCACCTTCGCTGGATCGCAAATATCTCTGCGCCCGTTGAAGCCCACCCAATTAAAGTCGGAGACTGGCACTGCAGGCATTCAGATGAACTGGATCAGACGCAGCCGGATTGATGGCGACTCTTGGGACGTTGCAGAAATTCCGCTGGGTGAAGAAAACGAGCTTTATAAGTTAAGTATTCTGGATGGCACGACGTTGAAACGCAGCGTCACGATTACGTCGCCCTCTTATCTCTATGCCAACGCCAACATCATCGCTGATTTTGGATTGATGCCAAGCACCCTCACGCTGCGTGTGGCGCAATTAAGCCCGGCTTATGGCGTTGGTGCCACCCTCGAAAGGACCCTTAATGTCTGACACACCACTCCTTGCCCTGCCTTACATTGCAAGTTCACAAGCGCAAAAACACGTGACGCATAATGAGGCTCTTTCTTTAGTCGATGGGCTTTTGCATCTTTCAGTTATTTCGCGAGGGTTGGCAGCCCCTCCGGCGTCACCCATAGATAGCGATCGTTATTTGATTGCCGCTGGTCCCACAGGTGCATGGCTTTCTCACGCCGGTCACTTTGTTTTGCGCATTGAGGGCGCGTGGCGTTTCTTTATCCCACGCAAAGGCTGGCGGTTATGGGTTGAAGATGAAAATATATTTTTGATTTACAATGGCGCAGCTTGGATCAGCCCTGCCGTTCCAAGTGCCTTACAAAATCTCTCGCTGCTTGGCGTGAATGCCACAGCAGACGCTACCAATAAATTGGCGGTGAGTTCATCATCAGTATTGTTCAATAATGTGGGCGCTGGTGTTCAATTCAAAATCAATAAGAATGCCGTAACAGATACTGCAAGTTTGCTGCTGCAAACAGGTTTTTCAGGCCGCGCCGAAATCGGAACCGCAGGTGATGATAATCTCCATTTCAAAGTGAGTGCTGATGGCAGCACTTTTAGTGAGTCTTTGATAGTTGCTGCGGCCACAGGCGTGGTGACTGCCAAAAATTCTGTTGTCTTAGACCCACAGTCGGTAGATCCGGTAACGCCGAGCAATGGCCAACTTTGGTATAATTCGACCATAGGGAAATTTCGGGCCCGGCAAAATGGCAGTACGGTCGATGTCACTAGTTTAGGTGTTGTGGATGGTGACAAAGGCGACATCACAGTTTCAGGCACCGGAACTGTTTGGTCGATTGATCCGAATTCTATCAGCAACTCAAAACTTTCAGCGATGAGTGCTTTAACGATTAAGGGCAATAATTCGGGAGCCGCAGCTTCCCCAATTGATCTAACCGTCGCTCAAGTGAAATCTCTTTTAGCGATCTCCACGGGTGATGTCAGCGGCTTGGGCAGCGCTGCCCTTCAGCCCAGTGCTGCATTTGACGTGGCAGGGGCCGCTGCTGCAATTACAAAAGCCAGCCTCGGCCTTGGCAATGTCGATGACACTTCGGATGCCAACAAGCCAGTGAGTACTGCTACAGCCACGGCCTTGGCCGGAAAAGCAAATACTGCGCACACTCATGTGGCTGCTGACGTGACAAATTTTTCAAGCGCTGTTGATGCCCGTGTTTTGCTCGCCAACATTCAAGGTCAAATCTGCGCCTCATATCTTCGACTTTCATAAGGAGTTTAATTCATGCCAGCCAATACAAATCCCATTTTTTCCGCCAAGGGTGCAATCCAGTGGAACCCTGCAATTCTGACCGCTGCCAACACTGCCAAAGATGGCACCGGAACGGTGGCCACTGTTTTCAACGGCAATGCGGCTGGCAATGCGGCTGGAAACTTTGTTCAGCGTCTTGTCGCCCGCGCACTTGGAACCAATGTTGCAACGGTGCTGCGGGTTTTTATTAACAATGGAAGCACTAACGCTACAGCTGTCAATAATAGTTTGATTGCTGAAATGACCTTACCAGCAACAACCCTTTCAGAAGTGGCGGCGCAACCCGACTATGTGTTGCCGCTCAATTTTGCAATTCCTCCCGGTTATAAGGTCAACTGCACAATCGGCACTGCTGTTGCTGCGGGATATGCGCTTTCAGTCATTGGTGGTGAATACTGATGCTTGATTTTTCACACGCGCCCAATTCACAAAATGGTGCCGAGACATCTATCTTCAATACGCTGGGAGCAGGTGATTGGCAAACATGGGTGCGGCCACGTGGCAAATCCATGGTGGAAATTGTTTCGATTGGTGCAGGCGCTGGCGGTGGTGGCGGATTTTCGGCTGCTGCTGCAACAGCAAGGGGCGGCGGCGGTGGCGGTGGCAGTGGCGCAATTTCTCGCCTTGTGACACCGTTGATATTTTTACCTGACACATTGTTTGTGAGAGTAGGAGTTGGCGGGCTTGGTGGTATTGCTGGAGCGGTTGGTACTGCTGGTTCTTTAAGTTATGTTCTCGTTCGGCCCGACGCCGCTTTCACAGCACAAAACCGCCTAATAGTAAGTGGAGCGGTGGCAGCAACGGCGGGCGGTGGCGGAACCGCGGCGGCTGTCGGTGCAGCGGGCGCTGGCGAAACGGTAGCTTTGACAGCGACTTTAGGAAATCTTGGAAGCTTTAATGGAACTGTGGGTGGTGCTGGTGGCGCGGGAGGCGCTGTTGCGGGTGCGGTTGGTGCCTCTGTAACATGGGGATCAGCAACAGTGCCCTTGTGTGGTGGTGCAGGTGGTGCTGGTACAACCTCAGCAGACTTTGCCGGGGGTGGCATTATTGCCGGTGGTTGGTTCCCGAATCTAAATGGCCTTGCTGCTTTGCGCGGCCAAGATGGATTTTATAGCCCCCTTCCTTTTGGAGCTTGCGGCGGCTGTGGCGGTGGCTCGTCGAATGCGGGCAGCGCTGGCGCTGGTGGTGACGGAGCGATTGGTTGTGGCGGCGGCGGCGGTGGTGGCGGCGTGACAGGCGGTCTTGGCGGCAAGGGCGGTGGTGGACTGGTGATCATAACCTGTTGGTGAGGATAAAGATGACTTCCATTGAGCGTGAAATTGGCAATCTTGAAGCAAGGATGCAGAATGTCGAAAGCGAACTGCAAGGCATTCGCCAAGACGTGCGCGAAATTCGTGATGCTCTCGTTGGCGTTAAAGGCGGCTGGCGCACCCTGACGATTCTCATCGGCCTCGCGACAACAGTGGGGGCTTTGATGGGTCGCTATCTACCTGGACTTTTTGTCAAATAAAATTTGGAATTCAAAATGACGCAGTGGCCCACTCAAAGCACGGCAGACGTCTTCTATGGCAATCCGCGGGGGCGCAATGCGTCGGTGAACTGGGCGTGGTATAAATCAAACATCACGATGATAGCCCCGCCATTTAAAATGCATATGGTGCAGCCCATCACGAAATTTGCAGTTCACATAAAATGCGCTGATGCGACAATGGCATGGTTGAATGCTGTTTGGGATAATGCTGGCCGCGATCAACGATTGATTGACCTTTGGGGCATGAGTGTTTTCTCCGGGTCCTATTGTTATCGCACCATGCGTGGCCTGCAAAAACTTTCCATGCATGCCTATGGCTGCGCCATTGATTTCGACGCGCCGCGCAACGGCTTTCACGATGCAACGCCTCACTTTGCAACACTACAGCAAGAAGTTGTCGAACCCTTCTTGAAACTCGGTGGGGTGTGGGGCGGCGATTGGAGTGGCAATGGTTCCAGTTCCGACGAACGCCGCGCTGACGGCATGCATTTTCAATTCGCCCATCTGGGTTGATCCCGTGCCGAACGGTTTTCGGCTTCAAATAAAGAGGTGATTTATGAACAGTGATATGGTTGGCGGTGTGATCCGCGCTGTGGTGCCCCCGGTGTTGGCGTTTCTCATTGGCAAAGGCGCTTTGCCGGCTGGCGATTATAGCGCCGTGGTCACCGGACTTGTGGCTTTGGTGACGGCGGGGTGGTCAATCCGTACTAACAAGACCGGAAAAATTATTAAGTGATTGATGGGGTTCTGGTTGTGGTGGCGGTGATTGGACTGGGCGCGGCGGCCATTCTCGCAGCCCGCGCGCCTCGATTTTGGCGAAAAGTGGTACAAGATGCTTTGACGGCCTCGCTACCAAAATTCATCCGCCCCTTCCGCCCTAAAAACTTCACAAAAGATGAGTTAAATGAGGTTTCAAAAGGCTTGGATCCGTTTTCTGACGAGAAATAACCCCCGTTCATCTGCCATTCAGCTTGCTTGGACTATGTCTGGCTCCTAATTCGGGGAAAGGTTATTCACGTGGTTAAAGTTATTGTTATCGCATTGGGCTTAATGTTGAGCTGTGCAGGCGCACAGAGCAAAAACGTGGCAGTTTTTGATAGCCAAACCCAAATTCAGGTTGCCCAAGATTCCGGCGATTATCCCATTGCACCCTCCGAAGCTGCCAACATTGCCAAAGATGCTTACCCTGGCTCCAAAGTTCTGAACGTGAAGCTCTTGCCCTCTGGCGTTTATGCTGTCACTTTAAAGAACGGCGGCAGTGTTTCGCGGGTGATGGTTGACGCTACCAGTGGCGCGATCAGCTAAAACAGACGCTCCGCCTGCCAGAAGTGGGAGTCGGACAATTATGCGCATTCTAGTGGTCGAAGATGATGTGGACTTGAACCGCCAATTGGTGACGGCTCTCGTGGATGCTGGTTATGTGGCCGATAAAGCCCATGACGGGGAAGAAGGTCATTTCCTCGGCGAAACGGAACCCTATGATGCAATCATCCTTGATCTCGGCTTGCCTGTGCTTGATGGCGTTAGCGTTTTAGAAAAATGGCGCAGGGCGGGAAAGAAAACGCCTGTTCTCATTCTCACAGCGCGTGACCGTTGGAGCGACAAGGTGGCAGGCTTTGATGCCGGAGCTGATGATTATGTGACCAAGCCCTTTCACATGGAAGAAGTGCTGGCCCGTGTTCGCGCACTTTTGCGGCGCAGTGCTGGACATGCCACCAGCGAACTCACCTGTGGCCCGGTTGTGCTCGATACGGCCAATGCCAAGGTGACGGTGAACGGTGCTGCGATAAAATTGACGTCACTCGAATTTCGACTGCTGGCTTATCTCATGCATCACAATGGCAAGGTGGTTTCGCGCACAGAGTTGGTGGAACATCTCTATGATCAGGACTTTGACCGCGACTCCAACACCGTCGAAGTCTTTGTCGGTCGCCTGCGCAAAAAACTTGGGGTTGATGTTCTGCACACTATTCGTGGCATGGGTTACAGCATGACCGAGATGGGCAATGCGGGCTAACTCACTTTCATTTCGGTTGATTGTATCTTCGGCCATAGTCGCCATTGTTCTGTTGGTAAGTGCTGCATTTTTGTTAAACGGTTTATTTCAACAAGCCTTAGAGCGGAATTTTGATTCACGGCTACGCTCGACGTTAGATGGCCTACTCGCCAATGTGGAACTCAGCCCGCTAGGCGTTCCAAAACTTCAAGGCCCGATTTCTGACAATCGATTTACACTGCCGCTTTCGGGTTGGTATTGGCAGATTTCTGGCGTTGACAAGAAGCAAGAAGAAGTTGCCTCTGGCTCATTGCTTGAACAGCGCATTGTTTTGGATGCCAATGCATTGCAGCAACGCGACAAAGATGGCGTAGCGAGTTCTTCAGCCATTGATAGTCAGGGCCAGAATTTGCGCGTGATCGAACAGCGATTAAAATTGTTTGGCAGCTCACAGGATTACTCATTTTTGGTTGCCGGTAATTTCGATGAATTGAAAGCCGAGGTTTTCGCCTTCAGGCGTGCTTTGTTTGCTGTGCTGGGCCTACTGGGAGCGGGGCTGCTTGCTGCCATATTGGCCCAGGTGAAATATGCTTTACGACCACTCATCGAAATGCAGCATCGCTTGAATGATATTCGCAGTGGCAAAATTGAATTGTTGCATGATGACTTCCCTCAGGAAATTCAACCCGTGGCCGATGAACTTAATTTGTTGGTGCAGTCTAACTTTGAAATTATTGATCGTGCCCGCATGCAAGTTGGAAATTTGGCACACGCCTTAAAAACCCCCATCAGTGTATTGACCAATGAAGCCCGCGATTCAAAAGCCCCACTTGCGATAAAAGTAAAAGAACAAATCACCGTAATGCGAGATCAAGTAAACTTGTATCTTGATCGTGCCCGCCGGGCAGCGCGCGCTCAAACCATTGGGGCCGCAACGGATGTTGAACCTGTGCTTCAGTCTCTTGCGCGAACCCTGCAACGCATCAACCGTGACCGAAGTCTCATCATAAAAGTTGAAGCGCCGACAACATTGAGGTTTCGTGGTGAGCGCCAAGACTTTGAAGAGATGGTCGGAAATTTAATGGACAATGCCTGCAAGTGGGCCACCTCAAACATCTTGGTTACCGCGGCTTTGACAGCAAACGAAGTTGATGATGGACGTCAATGGTTGGCCGTCACTGTCGACGACGATGGACAGGGGATTCCCGCTGAAAAACGGAGCGACGCCCTTAAACGGGGGCAACGTTTAGATGAAAGTAAACCAGGCTCAGGCCTTGGCATGTCAATCATTTTGGAGACCGCAGGAATGTATGCGGGCAAAGTGGAGCTTGCTGATGCCGAATTAGGCGGCCTGAGAGTGATTCTCACTTTGCCAGCAATTTGAGGTTTATCCAGCAGGGGTGGCAGGCAAAGCGAGGAGCACCACCTTTGGGTGCAAGCCTAGATCGAAAAATTGGGCATTTAAACGCACGATTGAAAAATTACCCGTAAATCAAACCAGCTGAGAGATTAAACAAAAAAATTAGTAGTATTTTATCAAAATTTGTCACGTTTTAGTTATTGAATATGTTATAAACTGTGCTTATTCTGGGGGAGAGAAGTTTTGCGCAATTAGAAATTGTGCATTCAGATCGCCTGATACCGCACGTTCACTGCCCCCAGTCGCGTGAGGTGCAGGCGGGGGAGCGAATTTTCGAATTCGCTCCCCGATTTTCTGCAACGTTTCAAGCCGCTTCTGTGACAGGCACGCCGCGCTCGCGATAAGGTGTGCGACCATAATAGGCGCGGTAGCATTTGGAAAAATGTGAAGGCGACGAAAACCCACAGGCCAAAGCAACGTTGATAACCGACAAATCGGTTTGTAATAAAAGTGACCGGGCTTTCTTTAATCGTAATTCCAAATAGTAGCGCTTCGGCGAACGATCGAGATAGCGCCGAAACAAACGTTCCAATTGTCGTGTCGAAAGCCCAGCTTGTTTAGCGAGAAGACTGGGCGACAAGGGATCTTCCAAATTGTCTTCCATTTTTTCAATAATCGAAACCAGTTTTGGGTGACGCGCACCGATGCGGGCCGGAAGCGACATGCGCTGATTTTCGCTATGGTGGCGAATGGGCGAATGCAAAATGCCTTCAGCCACAGCCGAGGCTAGATCTGGCCCGTGTTGGCTTGCTATCATTGTGAGCATCATATCAATCGCTGTGGTGCCACCAGCACTGGTGAAACGATCCTCATCAATTTCAAACAAACCACCCGTTGCATTTATTTCCGGAAAAGCTTCCGAGAAGC
>JANPGD010000080.1:0-2196 GCA_031423845.1 Hyphomicrobiales bacterium
CGCCTGCCCAACCGCGCCCGAGCCTTTCAACGCGCGGCGGACCGCGGGCGATCGCCGCAGGGCCGCGAACGCCGAGCCCACTTCAGTTTCCAAGGCACGCCCCACCACGAGAACGAGACGATCCGCATTGAAAGGTTTTTCGATATATTCGTAAGCGCCGCGCTTGATGGCGGCAACCGCTGTTTCAATATTGCCGTGGCCGGAAATAATGACGACGGGCAATGAGGGATGGAGTTGTTTAATTTCTAAAAGCAGATCTAACCCATCCAGCTTAGAACCTTGCAGCCAAATATCCAAAATAATCATCGACGGCTTACGCAAAGCGATTTCAGAAAGTGCTGCATCAGAATTGTGAGCAAGCCTCGTTTCAAAGCCTTCGTCCTGCAAAATCCCCGCCACCAACTCACGAATGTCGGCTTCATCGTCGATAATAAGTATGTCTGCAGCCATGATGTTCCAGTCTATGCGGGGAGTAATTGAAGTTGAGAGAGAGTTGGGAAAAATAATGTGACTGTCGCACCAGTTCCCGAAGGTGCATCTTCAAGTCTCAATCTTCCACCGTGTTCTTCCATAATACGTTTAACAATCGCAAGGCCAAGGCCAGTGCCTTTTTCACGAGTTGTCATATAGGGTTCGGCCAGTCGATTACGATTTTCCTGTGGTAAGCCAATGCCATTATCTGTGAAGCGCACAAACGGCATTGCATTTTCAATCCCTGTTTGAATTACGATGCGACCCCGTTTCTTTTGGTTGTCACGCGCTTCAATAGCCTCACTCGCATTCTTAACAAGGTTCGTCACAGCCTGTGTCAAAAGTCTACGATCAAATGCAAACAACAGAGGTTCTTCTTGCAGATCCAGCACAATATCAATGTCCGATGAAGAGACACGTTGCAGAACGGTCGCCTCACGCACCACATCTGAAAGGTTATTTGGCTCTGGAATGGCCTTCGGCATTCGAGCAAACGACGAAAACTCATCCACAATTCGACCCAGATCACCAACCTGTCTAATGATTGTATCAGTGCATTGTTCGAAAACGTGTTTGTCCGTAGTTATCTCTTTGAGATATTTGCGCTTCAAGCGTTCCGCGGAAAGTTGAATGGGTGTCAGCGGATTTTTTATCTCATGGGCAATGCGCCTTGCAATATCTGACCAAGCGGAATTTCGCTGTGCTGAAACCAACTGCGTAATATCATCGAATGTCAGCACATAGCCATGCTCCACACCGTCAGAGCGTTCGGTTGTGGTTCGAACAATAAAGCTGACATCTTGGCCATTCACCTGCATGTCAATTTGCCCCTCTGCAGCGCCCGACGGGCGCGCAAGTGCAGTTTCATAAACCACCGCCATATCAGGCAAGACCACTGCCAAGGAATGACCTTGCAGGTCATTCTCGCTCATGCCCAAAAGATTGGAGGCGGAACGATTCACTAAAGAAATACGGTGATCAGCATCAATGCCAATAACCCCGGCGCTAACACCGGATAACATCGCCTCTGTAAAACGCCTGCGATCATCAAGTTGTTCGTTGGTTTCCACCAATTGATCACGGTGCAACTTCACCTGATCTGTCATCATGTTGAAGGTTTGCGACAAGGTCATCAAATCCCCGGGGCCATCAATCACGTTCACTTTCGCATTAAAATCACCTTGAGCCACCTGCCGTGCTGCAGTCAAAAGTCGAACGATAGGTGCAACCAACCGGTCCGAAAACCACATGCCAGTCCAAATTGATGCCAACAAAAACACAAGAGCAACAAGTGCATAAACGAGCCCAAATGTAAGCTGCACCCCAACACGTTGTTTTAATAATCGATCATATTCTGATTTTGCATCTTGCGTTTTGGTCAGTTGATCAATCACCACAGGAGAAATAATTCGGTAAGCATAGAGGTAATGCGATGGATACCCCTGCAATTTGATTAGCGCACGGACGAGATTTCCTCCTCTACCGGGTTGCAAGACAACCAATTCGCCTTTGTCGGCCTTGGCCATTGCATCATCAGGAGGTGCAATAAACTGGATTTTGTCATTTGCGGTGATGTTGGCCACGACTTGTTTGTTTGAGGAATCGAATACAAAAATTGCTGCAAGATTTCGCAAAGCCGCTTGTCGCGCCACACGCCGCAAATAGGTAGGGCGATCATTATTAAAATCAGGCAATTGCTGCACCAAATCAGCTGAAATATTTGCG